>NZ_CALPCY010000086.1:0-13608 GCF_943193115.1 Otoolea muris | reverse complement strand
AAAAAAAGTGGGTGATTTTTTTGAGATAGGGGTCTGAAAGCCTTATAAAATCAAGGCTGAAGATTCCGAGAAGTTATAAGAGAGAACGGGAGGAAACGGTAACAGTTCAGACAACCTGAACTGTTACAGGAAACGGACGGCGCCGGGAGCGCCTGACGGGGAGGCTTTGGAAGGGGCGCTTTGGAGCGCGCTTTATAAATATGCTTTAAAATGCGCTAAAACAGGAGCCGCCCGCCGCTGCATACCGCGGCAAATGCGCCCCCGGCGATACAGCATCCGAAGCTGAAATACCCGTCTTCTGAGGCGGGCTGGTACATCTCAAAGCGCCTTGTATACAGGAGCCTGGAAAAATAGAGCATGACGCTGCGAATTGCCGCCCGGCCCGTTTTCCGGGAGAGCATCACAGCACACGCCGCAGCGCCGCCGATCAGGATCGAATACAATCCGCAGGCCAGGACAAAGCGCCGGCCGGCCGCGGCCCCGATCGCCATATACAGCTTGATATCGCCCGCCTTCAGCATCCCGGCCAGCCAGAGGATGCCAAACGTCAAGCCCGTAAGAAGGCCCGCCGCCGAATAGAAAAACCCTTCCGGTCCGCTTAAGGCCGCATAAAGAAGCAGAGACGCCGCCATGGAGGGAAACGTCAGCTTGTTGTAAATTTTGCGGCTGGTTACATCCGTTGCCGCGCCGCAGCACGCGATGAGGACGGCGGCGGCGCGGCCCAGCGTTTCCATTGCCGCCATATCAGGATTCATACGGCGTTTTCCCTCCTTCCTGTCGATCCCCGTTTATGCGGGGACGCCGCGGTTCCTTACCGGCAGAGCCTTCCCGGGAAGGGAAACAGCGCGGCCTTTGCCGCCCGCCTCTCCTCTTATCGCTCTGCCGCTTCCACCACTACGGCCGATACATTGTCATGCGCTTTCCCGGGCGGGATTTGACGGCGCAAAAGCGCCGCTTTCTGCTCCGCCCCGTATCCCGCAAGCCCTAACAGCTCTTCCATCCGCGCCTCTCCCAGCGGATTGTAAAGCCCGTCGCTGCACAGCAAAAATACGTCCCCGTTCCTGACGCGCCCCTTTGCCCCAAAGCTCTGCGCTTCCTCATACATGCCAAGGCACATGGTCAGGACGTTTTTCTTCGAGGATATTTTTGCCTCCTGCTCTGTGATCGCCCCTTCCCGCAAAAGCTGTGCCACAAGGGATTGATCCTGCGTCAGGCAGCGGATCCGGTTATCTCTTTGACGGTACACACGGCTGTCGCCCAGGTTCCGGATAAAGCCGCGGCTGCCTGCCAGCAGCAGTACAGACAGCGTCGTTCCGCACCGGATCTGCCTCTCCCGCCCGAAGCGGTAAACCGCGCGGTTGATTTCCCAGATCTCCTGCTCCAGAAGCTCTTCCAAATCTTCGTCGCTGTCCCGCCCTGCCAGAATCATCGGCGGCAGCTCGCGGCGCCACCACGCCTCAAAAGAGCGCGCCGTATATTCGCTTGCCCAGCCGCCGTGCCGAAGTCCCCCCATGCCGTCCGCCACCAGAAACAGGCCGCATGGGATCCCGCCGATGTTCCCGGCCCGGCACAAAATATGATCCTGGTTTTCGTTCCTCACATCCCCGGTTTCCGAGCATCCGCCATATCTGTATACCATATCTCCCGCCCTGCCTGAAGCGCGCGTTAAGGCATGGACAGCACAAACTCGCTGTCCGCCAGCCGGATCCGATCGCCGCTCCTGAGCGGATAAGGCACATTGCTGCGGATCCGCTCCGCACTCCCGTTGATATAGGTTCCGTTTTTCGAGTTTAAATCCTTTACGGAAATATGCGTCCCGTCATTGATAAACTCCGCATGGATCTTGCTCACCTTGGGGTTCATGACCTCAAAATTCACCTCTCCCCTCAGATGGCCGATCAGCGTGCTGGGCCCGTCGAGCGGCACGCGCGTCAGCATGCCGTTTTCATAGTATTCCAGAAACGGCCCCGCGATGCCCTCCGACGGATCCCAAAGCTCTGTCTCCCCGCCGTGTTCCTCCTGGCTGCCGCCTGCATATACTACCGCCGGGACAGGCGCAGGCGGCTGCGGACGCCCCTGCGCGGGCGCCCCGCTGTGGATGGAAGGCAAAGGCGCGCCGAATTCCCTGTTCTCACGGCCGGATGGTTGAACCGCCATGGGAATTTCCGGCCTTTGGGCCTCTTTTTTCCCCTTCATCCTCTCTTTTTCCGGCTTCTGCCCGCCCTTTTTTCGTTTTTCCCCGCCTGACTCCCTGTCCTTATCTTTGTTCTTCCCGTTCACATACGCTTCCCGGTATAAGACAATCTCTGTTACTGCCACTAGGATGACCGCAGCCAGAATCGGCGAAAACGCCGGCTTTCCGGTCTCCGCATCCATAAAGAATCCAAAGGAAGCCAGCCCGGCCAGCGCGACTATAACCGCCGCCTGAGGGAGCAGGAACTTCTTTCTCGCCTTTGCCGCGTCGAATTCACCGCCCGCCTCCTCCTTCGCCGCTTCCGCTTTTTTGGTTCCCTTCCTCCGTTTCCCGGCGGCCCGCCCCGCCCCTTCCTTCTCCGGAAGTGGAGGTTCACATGAAGCGGGCGTTTCCTGCCAGGACGGCCCGGGATGCGGCCGGCCTCCGGCGTTTGGGCCGGGATCCGGACGACTGTTCACAGGCTTGCCTGGAACAGGCATGCCGCCCATAGCGAGGTTCTGATAAACAGGGCCCGTTCCCATTGATTCCTGATATGCGCCGCCAATACCCCCGGGAACCTGGTATGGGGCCGGCGCGCTTTCGCAGTCCCGATACACACCCGCCGCGTCTCCCGCTCCCTGATACGCGTTTGCTGTGTTTCCCAGCCTCTGATACGCGCCCGCTGTGTCTCCCGTTTTCTGATACGCGCCCGCCACGCCTCCCGAAGCCGGGCTCTCCCTCCATTCGGAGTCGCGCGGCCCCTCTTCCTCCCGGATACACTCCGCCAGCATATCCACCGAAAACAGCGGATGGTTGAGCGTTTCCAGAAGACGCTGGACAAAATTGTCGCTGGCCATTTCGAGTTTTCCCTGTAAAATCAGATCCTTTAGAAACTCCTGCGCCCCCTTATCCTCCCCCTGTATGGGCAGATACAGAAATTCCGGGCTGCAGTCCGACGGATCCACGAAAATAAAGTCCGGATCAAATACAAACCCATCGATGGGAAGCTGATATTCCCCCGCATCCCTGGCAGCTCTCACAAGGCCGTCGATGAGATTTCGCATCTCCTGTCTCTTAAGCTTCCTGCGCCCCGTCACCTGGCCCAAGGCAATTTTAGACGAAATATCGTAGTACGCCAGGAGTTCCCCGTCCTTCATGCGCTTTGATGTGGCGAGCACATGGCTGATTCGGTTGGAGGCCAGCATCTCCAGCCGGTATCGTATCACCTCCCCCTCATCGGGAAACCCGGCTGTAAGATAGCTTATATTTCCTCTGTTTTCATATGAAATCCGCACATGCCTGTTCATACCGTTCCTCCATATATGTATATCTGTTTGATCCAAAAGCGCGCGGCGGGAATCGTCTTGGCAGCCGCCGCGTAACCGTACGCCCGGCGGCTGCGCGCAGACCTGTCCCGGCGGCTGCCGGCTCAAAGCTTTGGCGCAGCCGCATACATCAGCATCCCCGCCGCCAGAAACGGGACAAAGGGAAATTCTTCCTTTCCCCCTGTTTTCTTAAAAAGCAGCAGCCACAGACTGTAGAAAAAGGAGGCAAACAGGCCCAGCCCTGCAATCGTCACGGTATAGGGCCACCCCGCAGTGACCGCTGTCACGGCCAGAAGCTTCACATCCCCCCAGCCAATCCGCCCCTCTGAAAGGAAGGCCGCCCCCGCAAGGCAGGCGCTGAAAACCGCTCCCCCTGTAAAGATGCGCCCAAGCTCCCACGCCGGCGCTCCCGCCGCCCCATACAGCATCTGTGAGAACAGGAGGCAGAGCAGAATCTCATCCGGCACCTCCCTCCGTTTTCCGTCCACAACGGCCAGGATAAGATAGGAAAACACCAGATCCGCATACCGCAGCGCATAGACGGAAATTCCCAGTCCCCCGGCCGCAAGCCCCGCCGCCGTCCCTAAAAGGAGCGCCGCGTAAAACCGCCGTTCCAAAAACAACGGAAAAAACGAGGTTGTTTTCCCCAAAAACGCCTTCCCGGCCAGCCAGAGCCGCATCGCCGCGAGGCACCCGCAGGCCGCGAACGCGGCCCATTTCCATGTATCCATACTGTTTTATGCCTTTCTCAAAGAGCCGCCGCGGATCAGATTCCCGCGTGTGCTGCAGCAATGCTGTACCAGGAACCAACACGAAAAATCCTGCGCATTTTGCACAAAATATTTCGTGACAGCTTTTTCTGCAAAGCATCATTTCAGCTCCTTTACCACAATCGAGATATCCGGATAATCCTCTTTCACCTTCCTCACCGCCTCGTCAAAGGCGCTCCGGTCAATGTCCCGATCCTTTGTGGAGGCCGGGATATAAAGAATCAGCTCCATGCTCCGGATATCGTCCCTTTTCAGCGTCACGCCGCCGTACGTGTGATCCCGGTAATTGATCATGTCATTGCATTTTTTACGGATCGTCCCTGTGATGTTTTTCTCATCCCTGTAGCTCTCCTCCCGCAGATCCACAGACCGCTCCGCCGTTGCCCTGCCGCTGTCCCTGTCAAAGGCGGAAAAGGTCTTAAAGCCTTTGGGGAGGTTCCTCACCTCTTCCTGCTCCTGGATGGCCTCCCCCCGTTTTAAATCATTCTCCATGTCCCAGACGCTTTCCGCCTTTTTCTGCCCCGAACCGGAAGAAAACGCGTTCTTCCCGCCCATCCCCCGCACGCAGGCCCGGCTCATCACATGCATGGATGGCAGGAGGTCAATGGGCATAACGGGATCAATCGTGTAGCACACCACCAGGTCAATGGTCGTTCCGTCCTCAAAAAAGCTGGAGCTCGACAGATCAAGGCCGTCTAAGCCTCCCACGATCCGCAGCGCCTTCAGCCTCTCATCCGCGGATCCCGCCGCATCGTCAACGGCAATATAGCCTGCCATCATCGGCTTTGCCAGAAGCTCAAACGCCTTCTGGTTCAGCTCCCCGGACGCCTTTCCCAGAAGGGCCGCGCCCATATTTTTGAGGATCTCGGCCGGGCTTTTCGTCACCTCATTAAGCTGTGTCCCGATATCGAGGCTTCCGCCCTGCAGCGTCTCATACATGGAAATGACATTTCCCACATCTTTATTAAACTGCTCTGTGCGTCCCCCTGTCGCGCCTCTTATCTCCTCCCCGATCTCCCCAAGGCCCGACACCTGATAGAGGTAGGTGTACATCGACAGCTCCTTCGCCGTCTGCGCCGCCGCGTGCTGCACCAGCCCCCAGGCGTACACGATCCGTATGATGTAGAGGAGGCTGACAATGATCATGAGGAATATTGAATAGGAAATGCTGGCCTCGATGCTGAGAACGCCTTTTTGAAAGGCGCGGCGCTCCGCTTGTCTGGCGTTTGTTTTCATCGTCTTTTACAGGCTCCTTTTGCGATTCATCAAAACCTTAATAACTCTGGTAAATGGTATTCTCAAACCTCATCCTCCCGGTCAGGCCGTTTTTCCCGTATTCCGCGCCAAACGGCCCGGCGGTGCCAAAGAGATAGCGGATGGAAAGGCTGGTTCCCGCCCTTAAACAGGTAAATGCCTCTGACATCCTGAAATCAGACTGCCCCTGGCGCATGTTCATCTCAATCAGATCCGCGGCCCGCATGACGCGTTTTGTCCTTCCCTTGATGAGGAGGAGAATCAGCAGGTAGTCCTCGTAGGTGACAAAGATCCCGTCGTCCGGATCGCCATAATTGCCAACCGCCCCTTCTTCATTCAGGAACATATCAAAATCCGTCAGAAGCAGGTTATCCTTTGCCTTAAACAGCGGGATCCGGTACCCCTCCTGCACCAGGTAATGCATGTCCATATACGTTTCCGCCACGGCCCAGGCTGTCAGGAAAATCCAGAACCAGACCGGGGAGGGCACGACGACGCTTGCGAGAGCCGCCGCCCTGGAGGCTGTTTTGCAGATGCCTTTGATTGTTTCATTCCTGTAAAGGGCTATCATGTTGTTGGCCAGGCGCTCCGCCATGATGGTCGCATACACGGCGTCCTCATTTCCCCTGTCCGAATTCAGGCCGTATACAAGATACTCGATCTCCCCCCGCAGGACCGTTTTCCGATCCTTCTTGGGCTGAAAGCGGATATCCGTTTCCCCTCCCTCGCGTATGCGCCATTTCGGCATATAGACGCTTGCGCCGCCTGAGGACGTAAACTTCGGATCGCCGGTCAGGCGCGTTTTAAAGGTCCCGAATAGGTAGGACAACACCAATGCGTCGTCCCTCGCCATTTCTCCCAGATCCAAAAGGAGGCTGGAGGAAGCGCCTTTTATGGCTGACCTGGCCCCGTCTAAATTCCCTTCTCTGTAATACGACGCGCCGTCCGGCAGCGGCTCATTCTCAATTACCTGGACGTCCCCGCCCACAAGCCCGCCATACGAGGCGGCCTCAGATGCCGCGTTAAATGTTTTCGACGGGCGCGAATCATAGATACCGCCCGGGACGGTTCCCCGGCTCACGCTTTCGTTTGAAATCCTTTTATCCGCATCCGCGCCATCGTTCTCCTTTGCCTTTTGCTTGAACGTGTCGCTCTTTGTTTTTTCCTCTCCCTCTCCCAAAAGCGGAACCCGCAGGCTCAGGAAATGTTCTCTTCCGCTTACCATGGCGTCTGAACCGGGAGGGAACGCATTTTGCATATATTCGAGGCGTCTGCCGCATTCCCACCTGTATTTACCGGATCCTCTTTGGTACAGCACATCCCGCGCGTCCGTGGTGCAGGCCGATGAAAGCAGGAAATAATAGAAATATTCGATTTCTTCCTCTTCTTCATCCTCTCCCGCAGCTTTCTCCCCGTCTCCGCCGCCTTCCGAATCCTCCTGTTCCTCCATCGCTTCCAACTCCTCCTGGTATGCCTCAATGGCCTCTGTTATATCGCGCAGCAGGCGTTCCATATCTGTTTTCAGGCTCCCGTCTTCCTTAAGCTTATTCAAAAGCGGATCCTCCTCTGCCCGTTTCAGATTCGCTAAATATTTATCCCTGTATTCCGCAATCTCCTGCTCTGCATCCGCCACAAGCTCCCGTATCGTTTCGTTCCCGCTCTTTTCGCGGTTTCTCTGCACAAACTCTTCCAGGCGATCGATCGTTTTTTCTGTCTCCTTCCTCGCCGTTTCCGCCTGTTTCGCGGTGTTTTTGGCCTGCTTCACCGCCTCATGAAGCGCGTTTGCAAAATCACGCTTTATGCGGTCCAAATCGTTTGCCCGCCGCTGCTCCTCGCCTGTCATGGTTTCATCCGCGCCGGCCGCCTCGATCCGCAGCTCCTTCATACGGGCTTCAAAGCATGCAAAAACCTGCTTTTCTTTGGAAGCGATCCCTGCCATCAATGCGTTCAGCGTCTGAAGCTCCCCATTCAATTTCACAATCTCTGCTTCCGCCTTATCCTTCTCATCCACCTTCATCCGATCCTCAATGGCATCCGACGCCTCGGCGTTCTCCTGCGCCTGTTTTTTCATCTCGTTGAATTTTGAAATCAATTCCATGCGATCCGCCGCGATATAGACGCCGCGGTATTTGGCATACTCCACCATCTGATTTTCCAGAACCGCCGTGTTTGCAAGGCTGTACATCGGCGTTACCGCCGCCTCGTCCACCTGAAAATCATACAGGTTTAAGAAACTCTGGCCTTTATAGGGATTTCCAAGCCCTGCCTGGCTTTTTAGGAGCTCCCATATCCGATCCGCATAGTCCGCGTCATCTGTGATTCCGGAAGCCATCAGCGTGGCTGACAGGCTTTCTTTGTAGATTGACTCTACATCGTCCTTGTCCGCGATCGCAAAAAGGCCGTAGGTTTCTTTGAGATCCACATTGTAGGCGGCCAGCGCGCTCGCCGCCGCCAGATCCGCCGCCTCCTGCGTCATCGCCCGCGCGCTCTGCATCCGCGCCCCGTCGATCAGGACGGCGCTCAGGAGCATGGTCGGAATCAGGATGATGACCAGGAAGATTGAAACTGCGCCTTTGACGCGTCGTTTCCTGAAGAAATTCATTGGCTGTCCTCCGTTGTATGATTGCATTTGACTGTATTTTTCAGAAGGATAAGAAAGAGCGTTGGGAGGCGCAGGAAAACGTGAAGGGGCCGCCATCGTCAGGTTCCATATCCAACAGAACCCCGCTCCCGCTCGGAGAAAAGCGCAGCGGATGCTAAGCTAGAAAAGACCTCGCTAAGCGCCGGCGGTTTTCTACGGGTTCCTTATGGATACAGAACCTGACGATGGCTGCATGATCGGCTGGCCATGAAATTAAAAACATATGATCTGAATATTTAAATTCATCGCCATATATTAATATATTATTTCACATATGTAACGATAAATCTTTTCTACTCCAACCATCCAAGCACCTTATCAATTGCTCCCTTGATTGCGTTATATCCTTTTTCCACCTTGTCAAAAATCCCGACTGCCTTAGAAACATCGATCGCCAGATCCACATTTCTGACGAAATCCGGCGAATCCACCACCGCTGAAACGGCTGTGGTATCCACAGACAGGAACCTTCTCCCGCCAAGCATCTCTGACATTCCATCCACGGGCGTCTTATAATCGCTCTTGATATTGACGCGGATCTTTTTGGAAAGCACATAGTCATCCACTGTGACATAATTCCCGCTGTTCTTCACATCGCCCCTGACCACATCATAACGCCCCAGCCGCCCCGCGACATACCGGTTGACCAGGGAGCGATATTCCTCCTTCTTTCCGCCATCCACAAACGGCAGGTTCCTGTAGGGATCCCTCACCTTAAAATCCTCCAGCGTCTTCACCCCGGAAGACATATCCGATACCCGGGAAGCATACACCACAGAACCCCTCTCGGATGCCCGAACCGCCAGGCTCTGCAGGTTTACCTCCTGATAGAGCACCATGCCCATGAATAATATCAGCAGAAGGGAGAAAAAGACGGCCGGGAAAATGATGGCGGCCTCAATGGTCAGATAGCCTTTTTTGTTATTCTTCATTATATGAAATAATTCTTTCATTTTGTGGGATGTCCCTTAAAACTGCTATTGTCACTTAATAATTAGTATTTTCCTGCCCAGAAAAAAATTTAAAATAATTTTTAAGGAGCATCAGCAGACGGAGCATCCACCACAGTACCAAACACTGTACCCATAATACCTTTAGCAAATTCTACCACCTGCTTTCTGAACATCAGCGCAATACACATCAACGCCGCAATAATCATGACAATCTCCACGGTTCCCATGCCATCCTCTTCTTCATAAAACCGCTTCCACATATCCATCATTCTCATCCTCCATTCTTTTTTATATTTTAACAGCTCCAAAATAACTCACTGCTACTCTCATTCCACCTTAGTCAGAAAAACCAATCAATTAAATATATTGTTTTGAAATAATTGATTCATTAAACGTTATTTATTTTTCATAATTCGCACTGAAATTTTCACTCACCTTTTCCCCTTACCATCCGCACTCCCCAGTCCCTCCCAATGGATCCGGTCAGAGCCCATTGAAAACCGCCGGCGCTTAGCGAGGTCTTTTCGAGCTTAGCGTCCGCTGCGCTTTTCACTGAGCGAGAGCGCGGCTCTGACCGGATCCATTGGGAGGGGCGTTCCTTCCGCGAATATTACAAACCGCCCTAAAATTCGTTCCGGGTTTTCCATAATCTCCCTCATACTCCCATCTACATCCCCCCAGTCATCCCCAGCACCGCCGGCGTAGCTACAATCAACACAATCCCCAAAAACATAATCATCAGCGGAATCAACAGCTTACTATTCGCCTGCTCCCCCAACTGCCGCGCCGCATTCTTCCTCATCTCCCAGCACTCATTCCCCTGCGCCCTGAGCACAGGCGTCACCTCCGCGCCCCCGCGCCGCAGGTTCATCACAATCACAGAAACAAACTTCGTGACCTCCTTCACATGGCAGCGTCTCGCAAATTCCTCATACGCGGCCGCCTCCGCCTTGCCGGCCCGGATCTCGGCCACTGCATACCGCATCTCCTCATACAGCACATGCTCCCTCTTATTTTCATTGATAATCTTCTCCCACGCCCTGGAGATCGTCATCCCGGCATTTACAAGCAGCGTCAGCTTATTGATAAATTCCGGAAATTCCATCTGGATTGCCAGCCGCCTCTTTTCAATCTCCCCGTCCAGGCTCTTGTCCACCAGAAACGGGACGCCGGGCAGGGCGGCAGCGGCAGCCGCGTCGAGCAGCATGCCGTTTGACCCGTCTCCCTGCATCGTGAAGATCAGCCCCACTGTTGCCGCCCCCGCGCTCACGGCGAGCGCCGCGGCCATCCGGTATCCGCTGTGGATATAGGCGTAAAACGGGGCGTCCTTCCTTCCGTGCAGCTCCAGAAGCTTCTGATATACCTGATTCTTATACTTGGCCTGCGAAGCCCGCGCCGCCGCGGGCAGAATCTTTTCGCGCAGGGGCATTTCCTGAAACCACAGCCCCAGGGGAATCAGATCCTTCAGCCCGTATTCCTCTTTATCCACGTATTCCATGTATTCTTCATACCGGTTCTTGGATTTGAAATAGCAAAGCAGGAAATTTCCCGCAAACACCGCAAAACAGATAACGGCAATTACTCTCTGCGCCATCGCTGTCACGCCCTCCTCCCTGCTTAAGCCGTCCATACGGCACGAAGGTTCCTGTATCAGCGTCTCACTTTCCTTCGCACCCCTACACGCTGATCTTCATAATCTTTGACCCTACAACATAAGCGGCCCCGAAAAACAGGATTGCCACTGTCATAGCCAGCCGTCCGGCCCATTCCGTGAAAACCGGGGCCATGTAGTCTCCGGACGTCGCGGTAAAGAACACCACCATCACCACCGGAAGCACCATCAGGATCTGGAATTCAAACTTTTTTCCGGAAATCATCGTCTCTATCTCCTGCTTTGTCTCGATCTTTTCCCCGATCGCGCTGGAGGTGGAGCGCATGGTTTCCATCAGATCCCCGCCCGTGCGCTTGCAGGTGACAAATACGTCAACAAAATTGTCGATATCCTCGATATGGGCCCGCTCGGCAAACTGGCCGAACATTTCTTCCACAGTCCGGTTCATCCCCAGCCCGCGCAGGATATACTCCAGCTCTGCGATGATATCTGTTTCCGGATCCGGATAAATCACCGCCAGATCTTTAAGTGAATCACGGATCCCTGTTTCCACGGACTTACCCACAGACAGGGCCGAGGAAAGAGAGTACAGCATGTCCTTGAACTGAAGCGTCAGCATCCGTTTGCGCCTGTCAATGATCTGCGCCGTCCGTATCTTCGGAAACCGGAACCCAAACAGCGACAGCAGCGCGCACATAATCAGGCTGTGATAAAATACATATCCGATTGCCGCAAGCACAGCCATGGCAAATACAATTGTGAGCGCCCGTTCCCGTTTTCCCATGAAATATTGATCATAATCCGTAAGCCCGTCCTCCCTGGGCAGAACAGCCTCTGTTTTCTTTTTCCCAAACATTCTTATTCCTCCCTCTGCCATGGGAACGCTTCATATTACGTTTATTATAACATCTCCCCGATTTTTGTCAACTATAATTATCTTCAATGATTATTTATATTTAACCATCCATCACCTGTCCTCATAAATCAGAAGCAGATGAATACAGCCTTCTCGTCTGTTTGGGAAGCATAGTTCCTCTGCGTGCGTTTCAAACACAAAGAGCATGTTTAGAGCATGCTCCGGGGGATCTGCGCATAAAAAAAGCAGCGTTCCTGTTTTCCTATAATTTAGGATACAGAAGCGCCGCTCCGGCCCATCTATTTTCTATACTTGATCTGACAGCCCTGCCATCCGGAATTTAAACGTATTCACCATCGGGCGGTCCGTGCGCACCAGATTTCCGATCACACGCCTATTCGCGTCCTCGCCCTGCTCCACAAAGCGGTACAGGGGATTCAGGCAGATCTGCCCGTTTTCATAGCCTGTAACCTCTGTGATCTCAAAGGTACGCCTCGACTTGTCGCGCAGCCTCGTAAGCTGAATGATAATATCCACCGCTGATGCAATCTGCTGCCGGATCGCCTCGATCGGGATACTGTTTCCGGACAGTACCATAGTTTCCAGGCGGCTCAGCATGTCCTTTGTGGAATTTGAGTGTCCGGTCGAGAGCGAACCGTCATGGCCTGTATTCATGGCCTGGAGCATATCCAGCGCTTCCGGCCCCCTGACCTCTCCCACCACGATCCGCTCCGGGCGCATGCGCAGGGACGATTTGATCAGATCCCGTATCGTCACCTCGCCCTTTCCCTCCATATTGGCATTGCGCGTCTCTAAGCGCACCAGATTCGCAACCCCCTTAATCTGGAGCTCCGCCGAATCCTCGATCGTAATTACGCGCTCATCCTTGGGAATAAAATTAGAAAGCGCATTGAGAAATGTCGTCTTTCCGGAGCCTGTGCCGCCGCTGATGAAAATATTGTACTTTGCCCGCACCATCCGCTCCAGAACCTCCGCCGCCTCCGGCGTCAGGGAACCGTAGCGTATCAGGCGTTCCATGGTCATGGGATCTTCCGGGAACTTGCGGATCGTCACCGTCGGCCCGTCCAGGGCAATGGGCGGAAGCACCACATTCACACGAGAGCCGTCCAAAAGCCTGGCGTCCACGATTGGATTTGCCTCATTCACGGTCCGGTTCACCCTGGAAACAATATTTAAAATGACATTTTCCAGCCTTTCATTTGTCTCAAAACTCACCTTTTTTTGGTAAAGCCGTCCGTCCTGCTCCACAAACACATGATGAGGCCCGTTGATCATGATCTCCGTAATGCTTGGATCATCCACCAGAGGCTGCAGCACATCCAGGCCGCGCATGGAGTTAAATACGCCCTCAATCGCCAGCTTTTTCTCAGAAAGCGTCATCCTCTGCCCGGCGGATTCATTCTGTACGATCTGGAAAATCACCTCACGGATCTCATCGTCTGAAACATTTCTCGTCAAATCCAGCCGCCCGGCCACTTCTTCCCGCACACGGCGAATATAATCCTGCGGATCGTCTCTCATCTCTCCATCTCCTCTTCCCTTTCACCGGGCCGTCCCGCCTGCGTCTGGCCACATACAATCGAAAACCGGCGCGGCCGGGGGGTTATGAGTCAGGCGTTTTGTTTTATCTCTGCTGCCAAACCATACCCCTCTACGGCCCCCTCCAACTGCTGTTAATGTTCAGCATCAAATTTATTATAGCATTTTTCTGATTTTTGTCAATTTATATTAATCATTTAAGATGTTTTAAATGTACATTATGATGATACGAATATCAAACGCTTTTTACTCGTGAATTAATGCAACGCTGTTTGCTCAACAAAATTTTAGTTAGTTCGTAACAACACTTTATTTGGCACCATTCATTATGAAATAACCTACATTTTGTTCCAAAAATCCACACTATTTACCTCAGCAGGCTTTTTTTGAATATTCTTGTGCGATGAAATCGCACTTCCGGAAATCTGGAAATCAGATGACCGGAAGGCGGAAATCATCTAATG
>NZ_CALPCY010000085.1:0-13634 GCF_943193115.1 Otoolea muris | reverse complement strand
TCGTCGTTATCTTCTTCAACACCCGATACCTTTCCGGTCTTCATATATCCATTCTCATCAAAGTAATAGAAACCGCCTGTGGAACGGATATACTGTAAGCCTGTCTGCATGCGGCCTTTTTCGTCAAAGCAGAAATACTTGTTATTGCTTTCTTTCACTTTAATCTTGGCCCTGTAGATAGATGTGTTGTCATCATCTATTACACCTGCAAAATCAGTACCATCCGCTTTCTTTGCTTCGCCGTCGCTGAAATAGTACCAGTCGGTATCATTGTCTGTTCCAACATCCTCAGAACCATCGATTTCATACCAGCCATCTGCTCTCCAGCCCTCTTCCACCTGGTTCATGTAAAGCATATCATCAATTTTCGCTTCACCAGGCGTTGCAACATTTCCGTCAAGGCTTGCATTGGAACCAACCTTTACCTTGGCATTATTAATCCACTCATACAGCATCTGGCCATGCTCATTGAAGTAGTAATATTTACCATTAACCTTTTTCTTCTTAGCATCCCTGTAGAGCTTGCCATTGCTTCCGAAGTAGTACCAGCCCTCTTCATCGCAGATACCGCAATTATCATCGCAGATTAAATCGTCATCATCATCCGGTTTTGCAAGCCATAACCACTGGCTCTGGGCTCTCCAGCCCTCATCCTCGCCATTCAGGTAATAGATATCTCCATTTTCTTCATACCAGCCATCCTGCATTTCACCATCTTCGTTGAAATAGTAGGTTTTGCCGTTGATTTTTTTATCTTCAGTTGTCTTCTTACCCTTGCTGCCAAAATAATACCAGTGCTCGCCGTCCTCATCCGGGTCAGACACATCCTCATCGGCAATTGTCTTAGCCCACTGGTTCACCAGCATAGCGCCGTCAGCGCCAACATAATACTCGTCATCTACCCAGGCATCCGTCAGCATATCGCCGTCATCATCCAGATAGAACCACTTAGCGCCGTCTTTCCTCCACTCGCCGGTCACCATCTCATCATCTTTGTCATAATAGTGCCAAACCCCAGCGTCATCTTTCTCCCAACCAGCGGCGAAAGAAGTCATGGAAGCACCCATCGCGAGCAAAGCCGCCGCGGAAAGAACCGCAACTAATTTTGTCTGCTTTCTCATAATAATGCACTCTCCTTTTTTCCTTTTGAACTGCTCTTTTTTCCCGAAATTCCTTAACTTTTAACGGCCTTACCCTACTTCGGATATGGGGGATTATCGACAGTTAATTTACAAACTTCGCTGTTTTTCAGCAAAACGCAATTTTTGTATTTTTATTCCGTTGAACCCTTATCTGCGAAATATTGTCTGGCTCCGTTACAATGAGTATTATAATATATATCCTCCCAAATTACCATAACATTTCTCTGTGCATTTCCTTACGGAATTGTTACAAAAAGTTATTATTAAGTATTTATTGTTCTTATACTGGTACAATCTTAAGAATCCCACCCCAAAATTAAGACTTTCCTAATATCTTCCCCCTGCCCCTGCATGCGTCCCGGGATTCGCAAACGCACTGAAACTATACAAATATAGAGCAAAACTATTCTCTAAATTAGCCGCCCAAACTCCTTCCGGCTCTTACTTTGCGTAAGATCCCCCTTCCCAACTGCCAGCCCGGAATACAGTAACATGTCCGAACTATGTGTCTGCCACAGTTCATTGCCTGCCAATCACACAGCGCGGTTGCCGCTTTATATGGCTCCCCGCCAACATATCCCCTCTCTTTCTTGTAATACCTTCCATTTTATGCTATAATGTTCACATATCCAGATAAATCAAACTTTTTGAACATAAATGGAGGTTCCACTATGGATCGTTACGGACTTATTTGCAGAAGCATCTACGAAAACCCGGATATAACACAGAGGGAGATGGGCTCTGAGCTGGGCCTTTCTCTGGGAAGCATAAACCGGCTGGTAAATGGCTGTATCACTGAGGGGCTGATCAAGAACCACGCGGAGCATGGCAAATATGAGCTGACCGACGCAGGTCTTAACTTTCTGGAGCAATTCCGCGTGGACGGGGCTGTCCTTATAGCGGCCGGCCTGTGTTCCCGCTTTGTACCTCTCTCTTTTGAAATGCCCAAGGGACTTTTGGAGGTCTTTGGCGAGCGCATGATCGAGCGGCAGATTTGTCAGCTCCGCGAGGCCGGTATCACGGATATCACGATTGTAGTCGGATATCTGAAGGAGAAATTTGAGTATCTGATTGATAAATATCAGGTAAAGCTTCTGTATAATCCTGAATATGCCTGCAAGAACTCCCTGACCACGGTTTACTATGCCCGGGATCTCTTTCGCGGACGCAATATGTACCTGCTTGCCTCTGACAACTGGATCCGGAACAATATGTTCCACAAATATGAATGCGCCTCCTGGTACTCTTCCGCTTACATGCAGGGACCGACATCTGAGTGGTGCATCTCTTTTAATAAGAAGGGACGCGTTACATCCGTGGCCATCGGCGGCGAGGATTCCTGGGTTATGTACGGCCCGGCATTCCTCTCCCGCTCCTTTTCGGAACGCTTTCTTTCCTATATAGAAGCAGCTTACCGGCGTCCCGGCACCGAGCAGTTTTACTGGGAGCAGATTTTGATGGATCACATCGATGATCTGGAATTCTATGCAAACTGCCAGCCCGAAGAGCAGGTCTATGAATTTGAAAACCTCGAGGAGCTGCGCGAGTTTGACCCCAGATATCAGAATCGTTCTGATAATAAGGCCCTGGAGCTGATTTCGCAGGTTTTTAAGGTGGAGGAATCCGCGATCCACAATATCCAGTGCCTGAAAGTCGGCATGACCAATCAGTCCTTTCTGTTTGAAATACAGGCTAAGCATTATATCTGCCGCATCCCCGGGCCGGGGACGGAACGTCTGATCAACCGGAGCGAGGAGGCGGACTGCTATCGGGCCGTGGCTCCGCTGCGCCTGACGGAGCATATCCGATACTTTGACGGCAAAACCGGCTATAAGATTGCGGACTATTATGAAGGAGCGAGAAATGCCGATGCGAAAAATCCGCAGGATATGGCCGCCTGTATGGCTCTTCTGCGCCGTCTTCACGGCTCCGGTTTAAGCGTTGAGCACACGTTTGATTTAAGGGAGCGCATCGCGTTTTATGAAGGCCTGTGCCAGAATCAGGAGATTATCCTGTTTGAGGATTACCGGGAAATCCGCCGGCGGATGGATCATCTGCTCAGCCAGACCGAACGGCTGGGCCGCGCAAAATGCCTGTCCCATATCGATCCGGTCGCAGATAATTTCCTCTTCCTGCCGGATGGCTCCCTCCGGCTGATTGACTGGGAATATGCCGCCATGCATGATCCGCTGATCGATGTCTCCATGTGCAGCATTTATTCTTATTATAATGAAGAAGAAACCGATCGCCTGGCGGAGCTCTACCTCGAACGCCGCCCAACGGACGAAGAGCGGTTCTGCATATATGCCTATGCCGCCCTGGGGGGCTTCCTCTGGTGCCTGTGGGCCGTTTACAAAAGCCTGGAGGGTCAGGAATATGGCGATTACACCATTGTCATGTATCACTATGCGAGGCAATACTACAACAAAATCAAAAATGCCGGCCTCTTCCCATTTCCGGAGGATGGATGTGAATAATTACACTGCAGCCGTTCAGGCAATCCGAACGATTATAACGGTTCAGACAGATCTGTGCGTTCACCGCGCTGACCGTGCGAAAACGCAGTGACCGCGGGCATACGGCCATTTAGAACCGCCTGCGTCGGTCCCAGTCCAGAGACCGGCGCAGGCGGTTCTAAATGGCCGTATGCCGTAATAATTCGGGGGGAGCTGAACTGTTCTACTCCGAAAGACAAAAATTCGTTTTCTGAATTTTTTGCTTCCCATCTCTCCCGAAAACAAGTATAATAGTCTTACATCAGAAAAAGAACACTGGGCGGCAGCCTTTTCGCCGTCCTTTTTAGTTACAGCTTCATTTTCCCACGTTGGCCTGATGAGTCCGGGGAAAAGCTGCTGTATACGGCTGCTCTGTTCAGAGCAGCAGGAAAAAGCCTGTTTATCGAACCAACATCATTACTGAATCGTTAAGGAGGTGCAGTATGATACAAATGAAACGTCTCCGGACGCTGGGACTGGCATGCATGATTGGACTGGCCAGCCTGACTCCGGCGATTGACAGTCTCGCGGCCGTTACCTGGACGAAAAAAGGCGGCGTGTATGCGGGCAGCGACGGAACCTCCATTGCCGGCGCTGTCTCCATGGGAATCGATATCTCCCACTACGCGCAGAATATTAACTGGAACGCCGCGGCCGCTGACGGCATCCACTTTGTTATGCTGGGAACCCGTTACAACAACGCGGCGGATCCCTGGTTCGGCACCCACGCAAACGGGGCCGCCGGCGCAGGGCTTAGGGTGGGCGCGCATCTTTATTCCTATGCCACCACGGAGGCGATGGCAAAATCCGAAGCGGATTTTGTGCTGAATCTCATCAAGGATTACCCTGTCTCCTATCCGGTTGTGATGGATGTGGAGGCGTCCTCTATGAGCGCCCTCTCGCCCGCCCAGTTAAGTACAGTCATTAATGCGTTCTGCAAGCGGATCAAGGACGCGGGCTATCACCCCATGGTCTATGCCAATGATTATTGGCTGAATCACAAGATTGATATGGCCAAAGTCAACTACGATGTCTGGGCCGCCCGTTATGAGGGCAAACCCACCTGGAAAAAAGCCTCCATGTGGCAGGCCACGAACCAGGGCGCTGTGGCAGGCGTAAACGGCAATGTGGACATCAACTTTTCCTTTAAGGATTTTGACAGCGTAATCACCCCCAGCCTGTGGCGGCAAATTAGCGGCAAATGGTACTATTACGCAGATCACAGGCTTCAGAAGGGCTGGATCCATGACGGAAACGGCTGGTATTATATGAAGGATGACGGCACGCAGCACAAGGGCTGGCTTCATATCGGCAATCAATACTATTACTTAAATGACAGCACCGGAAAGATGGTCACCGGATGGCGTCAGGATCCGTCAAGCTCCAAATGGTATTATTTTAACGGAAATGGGGAAATGGCCGTCGGATGGGTGAAGGATGCCGGCAAATGGTATTACATGAATACAGACGGCGTCATGGTCACCGGATGGCTGAAGCTCGGAACCGATACCTGGTATTATCTCAAGAGCGACGGCTCCATGGCGGTCGGATGGTATAAGATGGACAATGCCTGGTACTATTTCAACCCCGGCGGCGAGCTGGTACGCGGATGGGCCGATATCGGCGGCTCCCGCTATCTCCTGGGAAATGACGGGAAAATGTATTCCGACTGGCAGCAAATCGATAATGTCTGGTACTATTTCGGCACGGACGGCGCGATGCGCAGGGACTGGCAGTTTATCAATAATGTCTGGTATTACTTTAACGGCAACGGCCAGATGCTCACCGGGTGGCAGCTCATCAGAGGGGAGTATTATTACCTGCACGAGGGGCGGATGCTCACCGGATGGCTGAATGATAATAACGGGAAAAAATACTATATGGATACCGAATCCGGCAAGATGGCCCGCGGGTGGAAAAAGGTGGGAGGCGCAACCTATTATTTTGACCAGTACGGCCAGATGATGACCGGGTGGATCCAGTTATCCGGCAAATACTATTATCTTGACCCTGAAAATGGAAAACGGACAGAAAACGGCTCCCGCGTGATTGGCGGCGTAAACTATACCTTTAACAAGGAGGGCGTGTGCCAGAATGAGACAAACAACATGAGCGGCGCGGCGGGCGGCTCCTTTAACCCGTCCTCCGGCCTGCCTTCCGGCTCACAGAATTCCGGACAGATTTCTCTTCCCGGCAACCAGCAGCCGCCTTCCGGCAGCGGGCAGTCCCCTGTCCCGGGCGGCGGGCAAAGCCAGATCCCAAAGCCCGGCAGCGGGGCGGCTTCCTCAGGCGGCGCGGGAGCGAACGGCTCCGGAATCAACGGCAGCAACTCCCCCACCCCGCCCGGCTCTTCCGGCAACCACGGCGGCTCCCGGCCAAATGGGACGAACGGCCTCCCCACTCCTCCCGGATCCTCCGGATCCGGCGGCAGCGGAGGATCCGGCTCTCATAGTAATGGCTTAAAACCCGGAAACACTACCGCTCCGGGCCGGAAATAAAGTAACGATCCATACTACCTGAAACTGTTACGAAGTCAACACCCCCGCGGCAGGCAACGGGTCATCAAGCCTGCAGCGCTGCAGAGCAGCGGGGTATTTAACCCCCGCGGCAGTCGCCAAATGTGCATGCAAACATGCCCACTTGGCTCATTGCCCGCGGGAATAAATGCTTTTGCTCAAAAAACGCTGCAATTTGGCTCCAAGGCTAAATTGCAGCGTTTTCGTATTCTTATATCAATTCGATTTCTGATATCCCAAATGTTGACATCCTTCACTCTGTATTTCCCATGCCTCAGGCGTTTTCCTCCGGCAAAAGCTACACCTCAAACACCATGTCCCCATAACTGGGAAGCGGCCAGAGCTCCCGGTCTACCAGCATCTCCAGCTTATCAGCCGGCGTCCGCAGCGCCTGCATGGCTTTTGTCACCTTTTCGAGGTAAGCATAAGCCCGTTCCTTATTTGACTCAATCACCGAAGCGGCCTGCGCCTCCTCCTGAAGCCTTGTGAGTGCGGTTTTCATCTCAGAAAGCAGTCCGGATACCTCTAAAATCAGTTCCCTCTGTGCGCTCACATCCGCTTCAGGGCATGCCTCGCGCACCGAGTTCAGTGATTTGGCAATTTTTGTCAGATAATTCACAACCGCTGGGATAATCTGTTTTCCCGCTATATCGATCATCGTTTTTGCCTCGATGTTGATTGTCTTTGCATAGCTGTCATACTCGATCTCTGCCCGGGATTCCAGCTCTGTTCTCGTGTAAACCCCGAAGCTCTCAAACAGCCGCACCGCCTTCTCCGTCCGGAGCGCCTCAACGGAATCAATACCCGCCTTTAAGTTCGGAAGCCCTCTTCTTTCAGCCTCCTCCACCCACTCCTCAGAATAGCCGTTGCCGCTGAAGATAATCCGCTTATGATCGATCATAAGCCGCTTAATGAGATCATGAACCGCGCTGTCAAAGTCCGGGGCTTTCTCCAGCTCGTCCGCGGCCTCCTTGAACGCCTCTGCCACAATCGTATTTAACACCACATTCGGCGAAGATACGGAATCGGATGCGCCTACCATGCGGAATTCAAATTTATTTCCCGTAAACGCGAAGGGAGAGGTGCGGTTCCGGTCCGTCGCATCCTTGGCGAAATCCGGCAGCGTGGCGACGCCGGTCTTTAAGATGCCGCCCTGCTTGGAGCTCGCCGCTTCCCCGGTACTGCAGAGCTGCTCGATCACATCCTCAAGCTGCTCTCCCAGGAAAATGGAGATGATCGCCGGCGGCGCTTCCGCAGCCCCCAGGCGGTGATCATTGCCCGGAACCGCGGTGGACTCCCTCAGAAGATCCGCGTGTACATCCACTGCTTTCATAATGCATGCCAGAACCAGGAGAAACTGCACGTTTTCATGCGGCGTTTCTCCCGGGTTCATCATATTGATCCCGTCGTCGCCCGATAAAGACCAGTTATTGTGTTTTCCGGAGCCTGTGATCCCGGCAAAGGGCTTTTCATGGAGCAGGCACGCCAGGCCGTGATTTCCGGCAATCCGCTTCATGGTTTCCATGGTCATCTGATTGTGATCCACAGCCACATTCACCTGCGAGTAGATCGGGGCCAGCTCATGCTGGGCCGGGGCCGCCTCATTGTGCTGCGTCTTAGCGCTGACGCCGAGACGCCAGAGCTCTTCGTTGATGTCCTTCATAAAAGCGCCGATCCGCGGGCGGATGCTTCCGAAATAGTGATCGTCCTTCTCCTGGCCCTTGGGAGGCATGGCCCCGAACAGGGTTCTGCCTGTATAGATCAGATCTTTTCTCTTCAAATAGTTCTGTTTGTCAATCAGGAAATACTCCTGCTCCGGCCCCACATAGGGAATCACCCGCTTGGCCGTCGTATTACCGAACAGGCGCAGAATCCGCAGGGCCTGTTCATTGATCGCCTGCATGGAGCGCAAAAGCGGCGTCTTCTTGTCCAGCGCTTCTCCGCGGTAGGAGCAGAATGCGGTCGGTATATACAGGGTCACGCCCAGGGTATCCTCCCTTAAGAAAGCCGGAGAGGTGCAGTCCCAGGTCGTATAGCCCCTGGCCTCAAAGGTGGAACGCAGGCCGCCGGACGGAAAGGAAGACGCATCCGGTTCCCCCTTAATCAGCTCCCTGCCTGAGAATTCCATGATCGCATGGCCATTGGAATCCGGAGCGGAAATAAATGCGTCATGCTTTTCTGCCGTCACGCCGGTCAGCGGCTGGAACCAGTGCGAGTAATGGGTCGCCCCCCTCTCGATCGCCCAGTCTTTCATCGCATGGGCCACCACATCCGCGATGGAAGGATCCAGCTCGACGCCTTTCTCAATGGTTTCCTTCAGCTTCCGGTACACGCTCTTGGGGAGGCGTTCCCTCATCGCCGCATCGTTGAACACATTTTTTCCAAAAATATCAGACACGTTGATCACATTGCTCATCCTTTTTCTCCCTTTTTCAAAAGCAGAACCGGGCTGTAAGTAATGCTTCGTATCACGAACATGCGATTACCTGCAGCCCGGTCCGCGGAAATATGCTTTTAAGCCGCCGCCGGACGACGCCCGTCCCGGAGCGTGTTTGAAACATGCCCCGGGGCGCTGTCAGAAGCAGTTAAGCTTTGCCAACCGAACCAAAAAGCTCCATCTTAACCTTCACGGTTTCCTTGATAGCCTCCGTACCCGGCGCAAGGAGCTTACGCGGGTCAAAGCCCTTTCCGGCCAGATCCTTGCCGGCCTCAATGTACTTACGCGTTGCGTCCGCAAATGCAAGCTGGCACTCTGTGTTTACATTGATCTTGGCCACGCCCAGGGAAATGGCTTTTTTAATCATATCCTCCGGGATGCCGGTGCCGCCGTGGAGAACTAAAGGCATGTCGCCTACCTTGCCCTTCACAGCCTCCAGTGTCTCAAAGCTTAAGCCAGGCCAGTTCTCCGGATATTTTCCGTGGATATTTCCGATGCCGGCTGCCAGCATGTCTACGCCGAGATCGGCAATGGACTTGCACTCATCCGGATCCGCGCACTCGCCCATGCCGACTACGCCGTCCTCCTCGCCGCCGATGGAGCCAACCTCAGCCTCAAGGGATAAGCCCTTCTCCGCACAGATCTTCACCAGCTCCTTGGTCTTCTCGATGTTCTCCTCGATCGGATAATGGGAGCCGTCGAACATGATGGAAGAGAATCCGGCCTTGATGCACTTCATGCAGCCGTCATATGTGCCGTGATCTAAGTGGATTGCAACCGGAACTGTGATATTCAGCTCTTCGATCATGGCCTTTACCATGTCCGCAACGGTCTTAAATCCTGTCATGTACTTTCCGGCGCCCTCAGAAACACCTAAAATAACCGGTGAATTCTGCTCCTGGGCCGTAAGCAGAATTGCCTTTGTCCACTCTAAGTTATTGATGTTGAACTGGCCGACTGCATACTTGCCCTCTCTTGCCTTCTGAAGCATGTCCTTTGCGTTTACTAACATTTTACGAACCTCCTTGCGCTATTTTATCATCTCATGGCAGCGGCTCTGTACCTCCTGCCGCTGCCGTTCGTCCTTCTATTATATACCATATTTTCCGATTTGGAAAGGCTCGCTGTCATTTATTTCAGGATATCTGAAACCGTTTCCCTCATCTTTTCCGGGCTGCACTGTCTGTCATGGCGGATCGCCGCGGCCTCCAGATCCCGGATCGCCGCCGGAACCGGGACGCCCGATACGCGTTCCATCTCCGGGATCAGCGAAAATTCATCCGCCGCGCCTTTTTCCGTCCCTGAGACAGCTTCCATCACGCTCTTTAAAAACTTATACGGGCTGGCTGTGGAGGCGATCACGGTCTTTGTCTTATCTCCCGTCTCGGCCGCGTATTTCCTGTATACACAGGATGCCACGCCGGTGTGCGTGTCGATCAGGTAACCGGTTTTGTCGTACAGGCGCCGGATCTCCGCCGCGTTCTCCTCCTGAGTGGCAAAACCGCCCCTGAAATCAGACATCTGCTCTCTCATCTCATCTGACACGCTGTAGCTGCCTTCCCCGGCAAGCGACGCCATCAGCTCCTTCGTCTTTGCCGCATCGCAGCCGGAGGATAGGTAGATAAGCCTTTCTAAGTTGCTGGAAATCAGGATATCCATGGACGGCGAGGAGGTGAGGATAAACTCCCTGCGCCTGTCATATACCCCGGTGCAAAAGAAATCGTACAGCACCTTGTTGTCATTGGACGCGCAGAGAAGCGTCCCCACCGGCAGGCCCATCCGCTTCGCCAGATAAGCGGCCAGAATATTTCCAAAATTACCGGTCGGCACGGTGATATTGATCTTCTCGCCCTCGCCTATCTCCCCGTGTTCCAAGAGTTTTACATAGGCGTATACATAATACACGATCTGCGGGACGAGCCGTCCGATGTTGATCGAATTCGCAGAGGAAAGCTGATATCCTCTCTCTGCCAGCTCCTTTGCGAACTCCCTGTCGCCGAATATCTTCTTTACCCCGTTCTGCGCGTCGTCAAAATTACCGGAAATGCCGACCACGCTGGTATTTTCCCCCTTCTGGGTCAGCATCTGGAGCTCCTGCACGCGGCTCACACCGTTTTTGGGATAAAATACAATGATCCTCGTCCCCTCCACATCCGCGAAGCCGGCCATCGCCGCCTTTCCCGTGTCCCCGGATGTGGCTGTCAGAATCACGATCGTGTGATCCGCCTTATTCTTCCTGGCGGAAACCGTCATGAGATGCGGAAGGATCGAGAGCGCCATATCCTTAAACGCAATGGTGCTGCCGTGGAACAGCTCCAGGTAATACGCCCCGTCCGCCCTGGCCAGCGGCGCGATCTCCTCTGTGTCGAACTTGCTGTCGTAGGCGCTGGCAATGCAGGATTTCAGCTCATCCTCCGTAAAATCAGTCAGATAAAGCTTCATCACCTCATATGCTATCTCCCTGTATGTCATCCCAACCATCTTCGCGGGGCTTATGTCAAGCGCAGGGATTTTGTCCGGCATAAAAAGGCCGCCGTCCTCTGCCAGCCCCTTTAAAATCGCCTGCGAAGCCGTCGCGCCCCGCTCTCCCCCGCGGGTGCTGCTGTAATAGATGTCCGTCATATTCTTCCTCTTTTCTATATGCGTTTCCTTATGTTCCCTGTATCGGCCTGCGTTTTCAGCCCGTTATTTTCCCAGTAAAAAATTTTATCATATTTTAGCGCAGCGCGCAAGAAAAATCCAATCACCCCAGCCCCGCCTCTTTCATATTTAAATAGTAAAGCTGTCTTTCTGTGATGTGATTTCAATGCTATTTCCCTTAAGTAAAATGAAAATCGGCCAGACAGCGGAAATTTGCTGGCTGGCAGACCATAAAGCGATTACAAAGCGTCTTTTGGATCTCGGTTTCGAGCCCGGCGCCCGGGTGGGGTGTGTCCTGACAAAGCACGGCGGCGAGATTTCCGCTTACTGGATAAAGGGCGCTGTGATTGCCCTGCGCAGGGAGGATGCGGAGCTGATCCTCGTGAAGGAGGAGGGCTGTAAAAAGGAGGAAAACGGCCAATGAAGCAGACAACGCCATTTACGATTGCCCTTGCAGGCAATCCAAACGTAGGAAAGAGCACAATCTTTAATTCTCTGACCAATATGCATCAGAAAACCGGAAACTGGGCCGGAAAAACGGTAGCCTGCGCCTCCGGCACATTCCGCTACCGCGGCATCTCCTGTCTGGCCGTCGATCTGCCCGGAACCTATTCTCTGGATCCCCACTCGCAGGAGGAGGCGATCGCCAGGGATTATATCGCTTCCGGGCAGGCGGATCTGCTCCTCGTCGTCTGTGACGCCACCTGCCTTGAACGCGGGCTGCGGCTTTTAAAGCAGATACGGGATATCAATGATGGCAGGCCACAGCCGGTGATTCTCTGCGTCAATCTCTGCGACGAGGCGGAAAAAAAGGGGATTGAGCTGAATTTTACGGTGCTGGCCAGACGTCTTGGGATGCCTGTGATCCCCTGTACGGCCAGAAGCCGCCGCGGCCTGATACGGCTGAAGGAAAAAATATATGAAATGTATTGCAGCCATGAAGAGGAATGTGGGATACTGCCCGCGAAATGCGGCGGAGACCAGCGCTTCTGCCCTCAGGCCAGCGCGTGTACGCTCTGCCCGTCCTGCGGCCGCATTCCGGATTTTAACCCCGCAGAGCTGGCCCAGTCTGCTGTTACCTTCCACAATCCGAATTTCTTTAAGAAACAAGAGCAAATCGACCGGATCGTCACCGGGCCGATCACCGGGGGCGCTGTCATGCTGGCGCTTCTGATGGGCGTGTTCTGGCTCACCATCACCGGGGCAAATTACCCGTCCTCGCTGCTGTGGGACTGCCTTTTCGCCCTGGAGGGACGGCTCGCGGACACACTTTTGGCACTCGGGGCCGCCGGGTGGCTCGTGCAGGCTCTCGTGTACGGCGTTTACCGCGTCGTCGCCTGGATCGTTTCCGTAATGCTTCCTCCCATGGCCATCTTCTTCCCGCTTTTTACGCTTCTGGAGGATCTGGGATATCTCCCCAGGGCGGCTTTTAACATGGACTGCGCCTTCAAAAAATGCTGCGCCTGCGGGAAACAGTGCCTTACCATGGCGATGGGCTTTGGCTGCAACGCCGCCGGCGTTGTCGGCTGCCGGATCATTGACTCGCCCAGGGAACGGCTGATCGCGATCCTGACCAATTCCCTGGTCCCCTGCAACGGACGTTTTCCCACCCTGATCCTTCTGATCACGCTCTTTTTTATGGGGTTTGGCGCCGGGGGCGGCGGGCTGGCGGCGTCCCTTGCCACGGCCGGGATCCTGACCGCGCTCATCCTGCTCGGCATTGCCGCCACGCTCGGCGCGTCCCGTCTTCTGTCGAAAACGGTCCTCAAAGGCATACCTTCCTCTTTTACGCTGGAGCTGCCCCCTTACCGCCGGCCCCAGTTCGGAAAGGTTCTGGTGCGCTCCGTATTTGACCGCACCCTGTTTGTACTGCTCAGAGCCGTAGCCGTGGCGGCCCCGGCCGGGCTGCTCATCTGGATCCTGGGCAACTGCTCTGCCGGCGGCCAGAGCATGCTTTTATGGCTTTCCTCCTTCTTCGATCCGCTTGGGAGGCTTCTCGGGATGGACGGCATGATCCTGGTCGGGTTTATCCTCGGCTTTCCGGCAAATGAGATCGTTGTCCCCATTATCCTGATGGGCTATCTGCAGACCGGGGCTTTGGTGGAAATGGCGGATCCCTCCGCCCTCATGGAAATCTTCGCAGCCCATGGATGGACGGTCAAAACCGCTGTGTGCATGGCAATATTCTGCCTGTTTCACTGGCCCTGCTCTACTGCCTGCCTGACGATAAAGAAAGAAACCGGGAGCTGGCGCTGGACACTGGCGGCGATTCTCCTGCCGACAGCCCTTGGAGGAATTCTCTGCTTTTTGATTCAGGCTGTGTTCTAAGGAACTGTCAAGAAATAACTTTTCATATTGCTTGTCTTTTTCTCCGATAGTACCACTCAAAAATCAGTTACATAGC
>NZ_CALPCY010000084.1:0-14131 GCF_943193115.1 Otoolea muris | reverse complement strand
AGTATGAGATCCTCCTTGAAGCAAAGGATAAAATCACGCCGCTCCTTACCACCCTCGGAAACGGGCTCCGGGGCTTTACAGGAAAATCCTGGAGCGTTACCATGCGCGCCGTGGATCTGGTCTCCTCCCCTGTGAGGGGGATTTTAAACATATTAAAAAATCCCCTCTTCCAGGCGGGGGCGGTCCTTGGGATCAGTATCGGGCTTAAAGATACGGTCGATACATATAAAGGTTTTGAGGCCGCCATGTCACAGGTGCAGGCCATCAGCGGGGCCACGGGCTCAGAGATGGGACGCCTTACGGATAAGGCAAAGGAGATGGGGGCCGGCACAAAATTCACCGCAGAGGAGTCAGCGGAGGCGTTTAACTACATGGCCATGGCCGGCTGGAAAACCGGCGATATGCTGGACGGCATTGAAGGGATCCTCAGCCTGGCGGCGGCTTCGGGGGAAAGCCTTGCGACAACATCTGATATCGTAACCGACGCATTAACCGCGTTCGGGCTGTCAGCATCCGATTCAGGCCATTTTGCGGACGTGCTCGCCCAGGCGTCCTCAAATGCAAATACAAACGTCGGGATGCTTGGTGAAAGCTTTAAATATATCGCTCCGGTGGCGGGCGCGATGAAATACAGCGTGGAGGACGTCTCCCTGGCGCTCGGCCTGATGGCTAATGCCAGCGTTAAAGGTTCCATGGCCGGCACGTCCTTAAAAACAGCCCTGGCCAACATGGCTTCCCCAACCGATACAATGGCAGCCGCTATGAAGGAATACGGAATCAGCCTGACCAAAAGCGGCGGGCAGATGAAAACGCTAAAGGGTGTCCTGGACAACCTGCGCGAAAGCCTCGGGGATCTCACCGAAACAGAACAGGTGGCGGCCGCCACCCAGATATTCGGGAAAGACGCCATGGCCGGGATGCTGGCCATCGTCAACGCCACAGAAAAAGACTATGACAAACTTGCAGAGGCGGTCAGCCATGCCGACGGGGCCTCTGCGAGGATGGCAGGAACCATGCTGGACAACTTAAAGGGCTCCCTTACGCTGCTCCAGAGCGCTGCGGACGGGGTAAAACTGTCCGCCGGCGAGAGGCTGTCGCCCTATATAAGAGGCCTTGCAGACTGGCTAACTGCCCAGATGCCCGGGATCGAGCAGGGGATTGGCGAATTTATGGATCGTATCGACATACAGGTTGAGCGGATGCAGGGGCGGTTTAAAGAAATAACCGCCACGCAGGAGTGGCAGGACGCAGGCTTTTTGGGAAAAACAAAAATCGCCTGGGATGAATTCATAGAAAAGCCGTTTTCCGAGTGGTGGGCCGGCACAGGCAGGGCGAGGTTCGCGGGCTTTGCGCAGGATATCGGCTCCGGGATCGGCGCCGGCCTTAGAACTGGCATTACGGCCCTCCTGGGGATCGACCTGGGGAAAACACTGGATGAGGGGGCAAGTATCGGGGCCTCCTTTGCAAAAGGATTTTCTGAAGGATTTGATTTTGAATCCATATCCGGGAAGCTCTGGGATGGCTTTAAAAATATGCTCTCCAGCGCCGGGAAGCTTCTCCCGGGAGGGGAGGCCCCGGGGTTATCGTCGGTAATGTCGGCAGTTATGCTGGGAAAAATAGCGCTCCCGTTTATTGACATAGGAAAAGGAGCTGCGGCTATTGGAAGAGGATTATTTGGTACAGGCGCAGCAGCGGGTACATCAGCAGGTGTAGCGGTCGGCACATCCCTGGCAGGCTCCCTGATTGGCTCGGCCGGAAATGCTATGGTGGGCGGCAGCGGGCTTCTGGGAGGGCTGGCCAATATAGGGTATGCACTGAACCCTGGCAATATGGCTGGTTTATATTTTGGCAGTACAGCGGGAACCATGTCCGGCGGGATGGCTGCGCTTGCCGGCGCAGGAGGGCTTGCCGGCGGCTTGTCCCTGCTTTCCGGCTTTGCAGATATGAATAAGGCATATAAATCGGAAGACTGGGACGAGAAAAGCGCTTATTCAGCTTCGGGCCTTTATAAAGCGGGCGGCGTGGCAGCCGGGGCCGCAATCGGCACCCTGATTTTACCGGGGGTTGGCACACTGGCCGGGGCAGGGATCGGGGGCATCGCCGGATGGATACAGGGGAACAAGGTAAAGGAGGAGTACCAGGAAAAGGCAAACGAGATGCAGGCGGAGGCTGAGAAGGCGCAGAAATTTTTTGAACTCACTGGATTCTCTATTAACGATGCAGTTTTTGAGACAAAAGCGCTGAATGACGCCATCCATGATACAGAGATCAGCGCAGGGCAGCTTGGGATCATGTTCCAGGAGGCGGTGGGCGCTAACTTAAAAAGCCACTTTGGCGGCATGAAGCTCTCGCTTGCAGAGATTAAAGAGGCCGCTTCTGACATTGTATTCAACAGCCAGAAAGAAAGCCTGGAGGCTTTTTCAGCGGCCCTTGAGACATCCGAAACAAGCCTTTCCTCCCTGAAAAACACGCTTCAGGAGATGGGCCGGCTGAACTGGACTGCAGCTCTCGGGACAGAGATGCCGGAAAGCGAAATGGACGCCTATAAAGCAGCCGTGGATTCCATGGTTGCAGAGGCAAAGGGCTATGTGCGGAATAAACATTACGAGGCCACTCTTTCTGTCGGCCTGCTTGTAGGAGCGGAAAACAGTGAAAACGTTACTGGGGGACTTGATACCATGTACGGAGGCATCCAGTCGCAGATTGACGAAGCGGGCGCTGAACTGGACCGTGCGTTATCTGAGGCCCTTTCTGACGGGGCTCTCTCTACAAAGGATATGCTTACGATCCATATCGGGGGGATTGACTACGAGATGGATGAGGCGTCAGCTATCGCCGCGCTGCAGGATCAGGTTGCGGAGATTACGCAAAAAGTGTCAGATGCACAGGGCGAAGCGAAACTTGAAGCACTTAAAATCCGCTATGGAGGGGCTCGTCTTGACTCCGAAACCTTTGTGCAGTTACAGGAAGAGCTTGCGGCAAACGTATCGGCCATGACAGCGGATTATGATAAGGCGCTGGAGGTGGGGCTTACAGGCTTAAAGCTGCAACTATCCGAAGGGGCCATTGACCAGAGCCAATACGATGAATTGAGAACGCAGATTGAAGAGGGGTACAACAGCCAGCTTGAAGATTTGCAGGTACGGGTGGAGTCCTTCCAACTGGATACGATTGCAGAGGCATACGGGACGGCCCTGGACGGGATCCTCCCGGAGATAGAGGGGACGACAGGACAGAAACTGTCAGAGGCGATGGGGCGCGCCCTGGATATTTCCCCGGAGCCGGCGGAGTGGACAAGCGAACAGATTTCCTCCTGGTTCGGCCTGGAAAGCCTCAGTGCAGAGACGCAGACCGCCGTAGGGGAGCTTCTGCAGGCCACAGCGGAGACAATCCCATCCAGGCTGGCGGAAAGCCTTGCGGGGCAAATGAATACGCTGGACTGGTCCGGTATCAGCGGCGCTGTGGAACTCGGGCTTGCGGCAGCCCTCGCGGAATCCGGGTATACCGGGGCCGGGGCGGCGGTGAGCAGCGGGGTAGGGGCGGCGATCCTGGATGCGGACCTGTCGGAGATCCATTCCGCTGTGGATACGCTTAAATCAAACACAGACGCGGCGGTGGATTCCGCTTTCGGCGCAGGGGTAAGCACAACCATGCCGGTGCATGTGACGCTGGATTATCAGGTAGCAAACCCGTCTAAAACATTTAACGTAACCGGGAACGGGGCCTCCGGCAGCGCCAGCTTAAGCGTCACAGCCCATGCAGCCGGCGGTTATGTCAGCGGCGGGCCCCAGCTCTCCTGGCTGGCTGAAGAAGGATATGGGGAGTTTGTGATCCCCACGAACCCGAGCAGGCGGGCAAGGGCGCTGGACTTATTTGAGCAGGCGGGGGCTGCGCTTGGGGTTCCTGCATTCGCGGCGGGCGGTTATGCGGGCGGTTCTGTGCCCCGCGGTATTGATTTATACAGCACACCGGACGGGGACATCCCTGCATCTTATAGCGAAAGCATGGACGGGGATGTCAGCGGGGAGCAGGTACAGCCGTATGTCCCTGTACCTGCAACGGGCGCCCCAGACGGCACAGGAACGCCGGAAGTCCACATAACGGTTAATCTGTCCCCGGAGTTTACCATACAGAACGGGGACGGACAGAGTGAAGAAAGCATCATACAGGCAGTCATGCGCCACATGGAGGAGATATCCGATCAGGTAAGCGGCCAGGTTGCCAGGACACTTATAGAGATTTTCTCCAACATGCCGGTAAAGGGGGCCTGAGAAATGAATATCAAACTGATCCCGGCCGGGGGCGGCTCCCGTTTTACGTTCCCGGCCCTGCCGGAAAAGATTCAGGGTAAATATGGGGCGCGGTACCAGAGCTTTGATATCCTGTCCAAAGGGGCGGTGAAAGTGCCAAAAGGGACGGACGCGGCGGAATTTTCCTGGGACGGCGTTTTCTTCGGGAGAGCCAAAAGGCGGGAGCCGATTGTAAAAAAGAACCAGTGGAAGGAGCCGGAGGAATGCGTTAAAATCCTGAACCGCTATTTAAAGAACGGGACCGTTTTAAACCTGATTGTCACAGAGACATGGATTAACGCAGACGTTACAATCTCCTCCTTCCAGCCCCGGCCTGTGGGGGCGTATGGGAATATTGAATACTCCATTACCTTTGTCCAGAAAAAGACGCTGCGGATTTACACAACCGATGAACTCCAGATCGCGGCGTTTGTAAAAAAGACAGCGGAGAGGGAGGACGGCGGGGAGGGAACTGCTTCCGGGGGAAGCTATACCGTAAAGAGCGGCGATACGCTCTGGAGGATTGCAGCCGAAAAACTTGGCTCCGGCTCAAAGTGGCCGGCCATTTATGACGCAAACGCCGACACGATTGAGGCAGAGGCGAAGAAACATGGCAAGCCGGGGTCTGACCGCGGGCACTGGATTTATCCCGGGACCACATTGACGATCCCCGCGTAAAAATGAGGGTAACGGATGATTGATTTATCAAAGATTACATACCGTGTAGTGGTTATGGACGGGAACGGGAACCAGTACAACATCACCGATTATGTCCGGAACCTGGGCTGGGAGGAGGGAGAAAACGAGCTTTCCCTGCGCTCCTCCTTTACAGCCAGGAACGATGAGACATCAAAAGGATACCTGTCCGGACTGATCCGGCCGGGGTGCCTGGTGGGCATCTTTGCATCAGACGGAGGCTCCCTTGACGGGGAGGCAGCCAGGGGAACCGTGGAGACGTGGGAGGCGGTGGAAAAGAACGGGGCAAACGAATTGCGCTGTACGTGCTACGACGGGCTTTATAAACTCCAGGCAAGCCAGGAAAACAGGTTTTACCCATCCGGCACAGGGACAAAATCCGCCGTCCAGGCAATCTTTAACGACTGGGAAATGCCGCAGGGGGAGTATAAAGGGCCGGATGTGGCGCACGGAAAAATGGCTTATAATAACCGGTTCCTTTCAGACATCATCCGGGAGATTCTGGACGACGCGGCGAAAAAAGGCGGGGAGCCGTGTATTGTAAGGGAAGAGAAAGGATATATCCAGGTGCTCCCCAAAGGCGGGAATGAAACCGTATATGTATTTAAAGAGGACAACACCCAGTCATTTAACCAGTCCATCAGCACAGCGGATCTTATCACCCGCGTAAAGGTCGTGGGACAGGCGGACGGCGATGGGAGGCGGAGTGTGGAGGCAACGGTGGAAGGCCGGACCGAATACGGCATCCGGCAGCGCATCTACAGCCGGGGATCGGATGAGACGGTAGAAGCGGCAAAGTCGGCGGCGCAGGAAATCCTTAACAACGAGGGAAAAATCCGGAGGGATATGTCGGTACAGAGCCCGGATGTCCCCTTTATCCGCAAAGGCGATCTGGCCTATATCATGAGCGGCTCCATATCGGGCTATTACTACGTAAAAAGCATCCGCCATAATGCGGACGCGTGCAGCATGATCATGGATCTGGAGTATGCAGAACCGGAACCGGAGCCGGAAGCAGAAGAGGAACCAGGAGAAGACGGGCAGGAAAAGAAAGAGTATCAAGTGGGCGATACCGTGAATTTCCACGGCGGGACCCATTATATCAGTAGCTATCCCGGCGCAAAAGGATACAGCGCCCGGGCCGGGCAGGCAAGGATTACGGAAAAGGACGGATCCGGCGGGGCGCACCCGTGGCATCTGATCCATACGGACAGCGCCAGCAATGTGTATGGGTGGGTGGACGACGGGACGTTTGATTAAAAGGCAGGAGGCCGCCATGGAAGGATTTAACGGAAACCCGGGAATCAATAAGCTGGCAAATGTGCTAAGCCAGCGCATGAAGGCGGAAAACAGATCTCCCCTCATACTGGACTTTGGGGAGATACAGGGGGACGGGAGCCTCCGGACCGACACATTCCCTGTGCCGCTTCCCAAAGGGCAGTATTCGGTGTGCAGGCATGTCGGCGGGCTGTCGTTTGAGATAAGCGGGGGGCACTCCCATACCGTCGCCCCTCCGGCCATAAAGCCGGGCGACCGGGTACTGGTAGCCTGGGTGCAGAGCGAGGCGGTGGTTGTGGATATTATCACGAATTCGTAAGGAGGGGGCGGTGGAAAAATGGCGGGGAAGCTGTTTCCGGTGGTGGAAGTGCCGGAATTTAAAACAGAACGGGCGGGCTATGACACCCGTTACAGGAGGAGCGCAAAATGGGATCCGGAAGCCGGCGATTTTGTCAGGGACGGTGCGAACCGCGTGGTGGAGTGCGGCGGGAAGGAGGCGTATGCCATTTGGTGTTTTAAGATTGCTCAGACGGAGCGTTACCGCTGCCTTGCCTATCCGGATTCCATCGGGACGGAGATGGAGCGGGCCATGGACGACGACGATGAAAAAACGGTTGAGTCCATGGTACAAAGGACGATCACAGAAGCGCTTATGGTAAATCCCAGGACAAAGGAAGTCGGGGAATTTGATTTCTCATGGGACGGCGATACCATGCGCTGCTCCTTCCTGGTTACAGGGGTGGAGTGGGACGAAGGGGTTCTGATCACAGTATAAGGGGGAAAGAGATGCAGCCGGAATTTATTATGCCTGATTTTATTAAGCATAACAGCGCGGACGAAATCCATGAACGGATGATGCGGGCCCTCCCGGACGATATCGATGATATGCCGGGCGGTTTCCCTTATGATTTTACCAGGCCGGCGGCGCTGGAAAAGGATGAATTTATCAATTATCATCTGGTAAGGGCAATCATGGTGGCGTTCCCCCAGTACGCATGGGACGAATGGCTGGATCTGCACGGCCGCCAGGTACAGCTTATACGCCATCCACCCGGACGGGCGTCAGGGGCCGTACAGATATCAGGCACGACGGGGACAACCATTGCGGCGGGTACTGTGTTCTGCACACCTGCGACAGATTGCGGGCCTTCCATCGAATTTGCCGCGTCAGAGGATACGGTTATAGGCGAGGACGGAACCGCCATGATCCCTGTATCGGCGTTAGAAAGCGGGACCGGATCCAATGTAGCCGCCAATACAGTGACGCTCATGGTAAAGCCGGACAAAAATATCCGGGAAGTAAACAACCCGGAGCCCATCCGCGGCGGCACAGAGCGGGAGAACAACGATGGCTTCTATGACCGGATCGCAGCGGAATACGAAAGCAGGCGGACATTCCTGGGAAATGACAGCGACTTTATCCGCTGGGCCCGGGAAGCGGGCGCGGGTGACTGTATTGTGATCCCGGCGGCCGAGGGCCCCGGTACGGTCAGGCTGGCCCTGGTGGACGGGAACGGGCAGCCGGCAAACGGGGAGCTGGTGCAGGATGTATATAATTACATTGTATCGCCGGATGACCGGAGCCGGAGGCTTTTACCGACTGCATGCGCCAGGCTGGTATGCGTGCCGGCTGCAACGGTAACGGTTGATTTTACGATTACCGGACTGCTGTTCGATGATACAACCGGCCTGGAGCAGATCCGGGCTGATTTTGCGTCAGCGGTGAAAACGGTCTATGTATCCGCAAAAGAGCAGGGGATCTTAAGATACAATGATGTGCGCCCGATTATTGCGGATATTGCAGGTGTGACGGATTTTAAGGAATTTTTTATCAACGGGGAGATGAAAAATATTTGTCTGGAACAGGAGGAATACCCGGAAACCGGTACGCTTGATTTCAGCCAGGGGAGGGAGTGATCCTTTGGAAAAATTTGATTTGGAGAATTTCCCGGCAAGCGAGAGCGCAAAGAAAATGCTCAGCTATGTATCAGATGGATTTTATGATAAGTCCTATGTTGGAAAATGGATTTATCAGGTAATGGGGATGGAATATGACAAAGCGCGGGAAATGGCGGAAGAACTGCCGTACCAGTTTTTTCCTGAAACGGCCACCTGGGGGCTTATGTACCACGAGATTAAGTGGGGGCTCCCGATCCGCCTGAACCTTACATATGAGGAGCGCAGAAGGAGAATCTACGAGAAACGGGATTACCGGCCGCCGATGACTCCATACCGGATGGAAAGTTATCTTGCCGCCGTGACGGATCTGGAAATCCATGTGGCGGACTGTCATGATCCGGGGATTTATGGCTATCAGCCGCCGCATCCAAATGTGTTCCATGTCACGCTACGGGAGCATGGCACCAACAGCCGCGTGGATTACGGGAGCCTGGAAGAGATGCTTTCGCGGTTAAAGCAGTCCCATACGGCCTTTACGCTGGAGCACCGCCAGGAATTTGAGCAGGGGATAAAAGCATATGCAGGGGCGCTTACCACGGAGTTTGTGGAGTATGAGATTAAAGCCAGAAGAGTACACAGGGACATCGAAACGCAGGCGCGTATAAGCTCTGGGACAATCCCGGATTCCCGGATATCAGAAGAGATCCGGGCAGGCGGAAAAATCAACCGGGACGGAACCGCAGCCATGCGGATCGGGGCGGCATCCGCAGCAGATATGCTGGTAACAGAGGAAATATTGTCAGGAGGGATAAAACGATGACAGATCGGACAGTCATTACAACCAGGGGGCTGCAGCTCCTCGCCAGGCTGGCGTCGGGGGCGGAGCAGTTGGAATTTACAGGCGTAAAGGTGGGGACGGGAATTGTACCGGACGGGACGGATCCCGCCCAGCTCATGCACCTGGTCAGCTACAAAATGGACGGGATGATCGCGGATTACGGGTATGACCAGGAGACGGACGACGCCTTTGTCGTGATGCAGATCACAAACGCGGGGATAACAAGCGGTTTTGTCATGACAGAGGTTGGCCTTTTTGCAATGGATCCAGACCGCGGGGAAATCCTGTATGCGTATGTAGATTTATCGGAAGATCCGAACTACATCATGCCGGAGGAAAACGGGCGCGCAAAGACCGTACAGATTAAAATGCACGTCGTTGTCGGGGAGGCTGCGGACATCACGGCAACCATCAACCCCTTAAGCCAGGTTACCATGGAGGTTTTCCAGCGGGAGCTGGGGAAAAAGACCGACTCCGAGGGCGGCGACATATCGGAGGCAGTAGCCGGGTTTGAAACGCCGGGAGCGGAAATAAAATACCCGGAACTGGAGCCCGGGGGATCCGTAAAAGGGATACTGGGCGGAATGAAACGCTGGCTGGAGACGCTAAAAAAAGAAAAGGTGACGGCAGACGGGGGAGAGGCAGGGGAAACGACGGCCACGTTTGAGGATTACACAGGCGATACCCCTGCGCCGTCTGTGGAGACTGCGCTGGCAAATATCCGGAGCAAAGGGAAAACGGGTAACATACTGAGCAATATAAAAGCTGCGCTGATGGGGTTAGTGACACTGGGGGAGATGCGGAAGCATCTGGTCAATAACGGGCTGTGTACGGAGCCGGGGAAATTTTTCCTGGATGCGGCGTATGGGAAAACTCTGATGGATGAGATTACTCGGTTAAATGGCGAGGCCAAAATCAGGTTTGCGCCAATTCCTCCAAATTGGAATGAGGTAAATGCAAAAAACTATGGGAAAGGTATTATTTTATCTCCGATATGGTTTAATTCGTCAAGCCCTCAAAAATATATTGGCGCTCCTTTGGGTGCATATACATATGGGATTCTGGTTACTTTTGACATGGAGTCATATAACCCAACTTTTGCATCTTTGCAAATATATTTGCCAGATAAAGCCGATGTTAATGGGATATACGTAAGAGCTGTAATGAATCAAGAGTGGGCAAAGTTTGTTGGAACATCCATTAATTCCGTAGCAGCTTCGCAATAACAAAAAAATAGCAATTTAACCGAGTTAGACGGGCGGGGCTTAGTGGGAGCGGAATCTCCATGCGCCGCCCTTTTGTAATTATTTCATTCCCTTGTCATATAAGAGGGCCTTCTAAATTATAAACGTTTATTCCGGTAAAAATGTAACCAACAAAATTAAAAAGCGCAGGATGCGCGGAAAGGAGTCTGAAATGAATAAAGACAGACTGTTATTAAAGGATGGGACGGAAATCGTCCTAGATGCGGGGGCCAGCCTTGGGGCCCTGCAGGTCACATTGGCCAGCCGGGAGGACATGCTGGCTGTCTGGGGAAAACTGACCGATGCCAACCTCGCACAGGCGCAGATCCTCAACGGCTCCGGGCTTGTGGTCGGGAATTACAATAACCTTTTGCTGGTGTCTGAAACGTCCACTGTGGCCGCGGATGGGGCAATACATACAATCTTTAACGTCCGTGAGAAAACGGCGGAGGAAAGGCGGTTGGAGGCCCTGGAGGAGGGACAGGAAGTCCAGGACGGGGCGATCGAAGAGCTGGCCGGCATGATGGGAGGTGGGGAATAATGGTAGCGTTTTATGTCATGCGGATAAAATCCGGGAAAATGGTTCTGGAGGATGTGCCCGCCCGCTGGAGAGAGGCTGTGGAAAAGAAGCTGGTTAAGGATCCGGCTGTGGAAAGGGGGTGAGCTGGATGGATTTGACAGCATTGGTTATAGCGGCGGGCATCCCGTCAGGAATCAGCGGCTTCTGTTTCTGGCTTATCCAGCGGAAGATTGAACAGCGGGAGAAGATCCGGGAAAAACAGGAAGAGATCCGGGAAAAACAGGAGTACCTGATGGTAAAAGGGATCGGGGCGGCGATAGCCCTGGGGGAAGCTTCCGCTATCGCGCTGAAGAACGGCCATACCAACGGGGAGACGGAAAGCGCCCTGGAGTATGCGCGGAAGGTGAAGCATGAGCAGAAGGAATTCCTGACGAAACAGGGAATTGAAGCAATTTATTAAGTGAGAGGGGGAGTTATATATCAATGAAAGAAATTGACTGGAAAAGAAAACTTACAAGCCGGAAGTTCTGGACTGCAGTGACATCTTTTGTATCAATGATGATTGTAGCAACAGGAGGAACAGAAAATACCGCTGCACAGGTTACGGCGCTGATTATGGCCGGCGCATCGGTGCTGGCTTATATTATCAGTGAGGGACTGACGGATTCTGCTAACGCCGGTTCTGGTACAGACCTGCCGGAAAAAGAAGAAAAAGGACAGTAGGATGATCAGCCATAAAGCCTGGGTGTAAAAGCCTGGGCTTTTTCTGATCCGGAAAGGGGAAATAACATGACAGAAAAACAGATGTTTGATTTGCTGGTAACAGAGGGGTTGTCTGAGCATGGGGCCGCCGCCCTCCTCGGGCATTTCCAGGCCGAAAGCGGGCTGAATCCCCGGAACCTGCAGAACATTTACGAGAAAAAGCTGGGATTTACAGACGATACCTATACGGTGGCGGTGGATTCCGGAAGCTACGCAGACTTTGTCCGGGACTGTGCTGGGTACGGGCTGGCACAGTGGACGTACTGGTCGAGAAAACAGGAGCTCCTGGAGTTTGCACGGAATTCCGGATGCTCTGTCGGCGATGCCGGTATGCAGCTTAAATTTGCGCTTTATGAGTTGAAGGGAAACTATAAAGATGTCTTTAATGCGCTGAAAACAGCAGTTGATATCAGGGCAGCGTCGGACATTGTATTGACTCAGTATGAGAGGCCAGCCGATCAGTCTGAAGCGGTAAAACAAAAACGCGCAGGCTATGGCCAGGAGATTTACAAACGTTGCTCTGGGAAAATGGGGGAGGCTGGCGGAGAAATAACAGAAGCGCAGGCAAGGCAAAAGTTAGTCTCGGTTGCGATACAGTGGTATGGCCGTAAAGAGTCAGACGGATCGCACAGGGAGATTATAGACATCTACAATGGACATGCTCCCCTCGCCAGGGGATACAAGGTAAAGTACACAGACGCCTGGTGTGCAACCTTTGGATCAGCCGCGGCCATTGCTGCCGGATATACAGACATTATCCCTACAGAGTGCGGATGCGGGCAGATGATCGAACTGTTTCGGAAGATGGGCCGGTGGGTGGAGGATGATGCTTATATTCCATCGCCGGGGGATTATATCTTTTATGACTGGGACGACAGCGGCGCGGGGGACTGCGCGGGCTGGCCGGAGCATGTCGGTATTGTGGTATCGGTATCGGAGGATAAAATCAGGGTAATTGAGGGCAATAAAAACGATGCTGTTGAGTACAGGGAGATAGATGTAAACGGACGGTATATCAGGGGCTACGGCATCCCTGACTATGCATCCAAAGCAACGGCCCCGGAAGCCCCAGAGCCCGCTGAAACGGGCTGGGAAAAGGATGCACAGGGGCGGTACAGGTATAAAGAGGATAACGGGGCATATGCGTCAAATAAATGGCTGCTTATCAACCATCACTGGTACCTGTTTGGCAAAGACGGGTGTATGTTGACCGGCTGGCAGCGCTGGGACGGCAGTAGCGTAGTGGGGGCAGATGCTCCGGGGGAGTGGTATTTCCTGGACAATACGCCGGGCGGGCCGCTGGAAGGAGCGTGCTGGCACAGTACAGATTATGGGGCCCTGCGGATCTGGGATGTGCAGGAATAGTAAAAAAGGCGGCAGGTGTTATCCTGCCGCCTGCTCTAATTTATTCAGCCGTTTTCTGTTTCTGAAAACATACTCAACAGCTTCTTTTTCCATAACGCCGATAATTCCCTCTGTTTCGTGGTTGATTGTGTAATCATGGCGCAGACATTCCGGCTCTGTTACCCCGTCATACCTAAACCAAAATTCGCCCTCTATCCAATCTTGATCTGAAAATTCTTTACGTGATTTTAAAAATGCTAATGCGTCTGCCTTTGACCTTATCATATCCTCCTCACTTTCTCCCTGCATTACCCGGCAGGGACGGGATGAAGTCATACTATTTCAAAAACCCTATTGTCAATGCGGTTATAAGCAATTCTTTTAGCGTCCTTTTCATCTACTGCCCTTACAACTAAGGAATACACCCGCCTTTTGTATTTCTTAAGCCTATACTTAATTTCAAATGGTTTCATATCTTCCCTTCTTTCTCCCGGCGCATCCCCGCCGGGCGGGTGGTATCTAACAATTTACGATTGCCTGTATCCCTGCAACTATCAGCTCATAAGTGACTCCTTTTAATGACTTTGCCCTGTCTATAAGAGCTTTGTGCATTACGGATGGCATCCTATGTACACCGTTAAGAACGGCTAAGCATTCATCGTAGTTAAGGATATTTATCATTTCCAGCGCTTGCTGCATGTTTTCCAATCTGTCAATTTTCTTTTTTGCTAAATCTTTTCTTGTCATTTCCTATGTCCTCCGTTCCTTTGATAAGTCTATTATATAATATACGTACGTAATTTTCAATATACAGAATAGACAAAATGTACGTACGTAAATTGTGCATTTTGTATTATGTACGTAATTATGAATGTATGATATAATGGTATAAAAGGAGGTGGACTATGCCATATGATGAAAAGCAGAAAAAATATAGCATAAAATATGCAAGGGAGAATTTGAAGCGGATCCCGCTTGATGTGAAGAAAGAATACTATGACAAAGTTATTGTGGCTGAAGCTGAAAAGCGTGGGATGTCTGTCAGGGCATTTATTTTACAAGCAATCGAAGAAAAAATTTCCAACGATAAAGGGCGGCAATGATGCCGTCCTTTGTGCAAAATCTTTGCGATACAAAGCGATAGAGGAAATGGGAGATTTTATTTACCTGAGTAAACCCGTGTTACTCGGTTAAATTGCTATTATCGTTTTACTGGGCATCCACCACAGCGTTGACAGATGTTCCAATAAACTTTGCCCAT
>NZ_CALPCY010000083.1:0-14619 GCF_943193115.1 Otoolea muris | reverse complement strand
CTTCAAGGCTTAACCATAAGCCTTTTGTCTTAAGAATTTTCAGGGTTTTATATACTGTTCAGTTTTCAAGGTTCTTGATGGGGGATATCGGCTTTACGCCGACATCCGAACGCAGAAGGAGGGATTTGAACCCTCGCGCCGCTACTAACGACCTACTCCCTTTCCAGGGGAGCCCCTTCAGCCGCTTGGGTACTTCTGCCTGCTGAATCTTATATATTATGAAGTTCTTTTGTTCTAAACGGAGAGAGTGGGATTCGAACCCACGCGCCCTTTCGGACAAACGGTTTTCAAGACCGCCTCGTTATGACCGCTTCGATATCTCTCCAAATGTGCTTCCATATTATAAAGTATGTAAGCTTGTTTGTCAAGTCCTTTTTTATATTTATTTTTTAATAAATATAAACCGGGATGGCGGCCGTCTCCTGAGAGCGGTGTCAGTCCTATGGACGTTTGTCGCTTGCTGTCGTTTTCCTCAGCAGCAACGTCGTTTATTCTACCACCCTTTATCCGGTCTGTCAACTGTTTTTTTCATAATTTCCCAATTTTCTAATTTAACTGAATTTTAGGTAACAGTTCAGACGGCGGGGAAGCTGGCGGAAATTTAGGCGTTAAGCTTGCTTATAAGCCCAAATTTCCGCCAGCTTCCACATCCGATGGACTCCGATGCTTCTTGTCCGGCGTAGACGGGCAAGAAGATGCCCCGTCTGAACTGTTACGATTTTCATGATAAACGCGAATGCAGCAGCGCCTCCGCAATTGTTATATCCTCCGGTGTGGTGACCTTCATATTCTGATATGCGCCTTCTGTCAGCTTCACCCGGCAGCCGGCCATACGTTCAGCTACCATCGCATCATCTGTCACTCCCTGCTGGTATTCCTTACAGCTCATCATCTTTTCATATGCCGCCATGATGAGCGGAAAGGAAAAGCCCTGCGGCGTCTGGATATTCCACAGGAATCTGCGATCCGGCGTAGTTTCGGCAAAGCCGTCGCGATCCGCCTGTTTTATGGTGTCCTTGGATGGCATTCCCGCAGCGCAGGCATTGTATGTATACGCGTCCTCCATAACCCGGCGGATGATTCCATCGTCCACCAGCGGCCTAGCCCCGTCGTGGATCAGGACATAATCCCCTTCCCCGTATCCGATACTCTTTAATTCTTTGAGTCCTTCATAAACGGAGTGATACCGCTCCGCCCCTCCGGGGATGATCCGCTTTATTTTATTGAAGCCGTATTTCTTTGCAATGTCGCGGCGGCACGCCTCGATTTCAAATTCCCCTGTCACAAGGATGATATCCTGCGCCGGGCTTTTTTCAAATGCAATGGCGGCATAGTACAGAAGCGGATGGCCGTTTAAAAGCATATATTGCTTCTGCACCTTACTGTGCATGCGCGTCCCTCTTCCGGCGGCCAGCAGAATGACGCCTGTCCTTTTTTCTTCCATCGCCTGTATCCTCCCTCAGGAAGCATATTTTAAAATCATTCCCGCAGTCAGTGCGCTCAGATTCAGCGTTCCCCCAGCTTTAAGTTGGGAACAGCATTCAGATCCCAGCCCGCCCTGGCTCCGTTTCTATATTCATAATACGCGGCTGCGCCGATCATAGCCGCATTGTCCGTGCAGAGAATCGGGGACGGATAATATAGAGACAGGCCGGCTTTCCGGCAGGCTTCCCCCATGCCTTCGCGCAGCGCCGTATTGGAAGCAACGCCTCCTGCAATGGCGACTTTGGTAAAGCCGTATTGTCCTGCCGCATCGACGGTTCGGGACACAAGAACTTCCACGACGGCATTTTGAAAGGAAGCTGCAAGGTCTGCTACATTTATCCTCTCTCCTGTCATCTTCGCGTGATTAATATAGTTAAGAACCGATGATTTTAAGCCGCTGAAGCTGAAATCAAACGGGTTGTCTCCCACTCTGGCCCTCGGAAACTCCATGGCGTGCGGATCTCCCTCTCTCGCCGCCTTATCAATCTTGGGGCCTCCGGGATATCCAAGGCCAACTGCCCGCGCAACCTTATCAAACGCCTCGCCTGCCGCGTCGTCCCTTGTCCTTCCGATGATTTCAAATTCTCCGTAATCCCTGACGATCACCAGGTGCGTATGGCCTCCTGAGACGATCAGGCACACAAACGGAGGCTCCAAATCAGGATTTTCGATAAAATTGGCGGATACATGCCCTTCGATATGATGCACCCCTATCAGCGGTTTTCCTGCCGCATAGGCCAGCGCCTTTGCCTCTGCCACGCCTACCAGAAGAGGGCCTACCAGTCCCGGGCCGTAAGTTACGGCGATTGCGGTCATATCGTCAAGCGCCATATCCGCTTCCGAAAGCGCTGCTTCTATGACCTGGTTGATTTTTTCGATATGCTTTCTGGACGCGATCTCCGGCACTACCCCGCCGTACTGGGTATGGAGCGCAATCTGCGATGAAATGACATTGGAGCACACCTCCCGCCCGTTTTTTACAACCGACGCCGCTGTCTCGTCGCAGGAGCTTTCAATCGCCAGAATATAGACGTCGCCCTGTGTCGTATGTTCTTTCATAAAAATATGCCCTGCCTTTGTTTTTACAGCCGTTATGGGGTTTCTTCAAATCCAAGCTCCGCGCTCCAGCCGTCTCTGGCGGCCTTTGCTCCCGGAAAAATTTCCCGCACCCGATCCATGAATTCCTCCGGGCGGGTCAGGGACGGGCTGTAATGGGTCAGCCACATTTCTTTTGGCTGCGCCTCCTTTGCCAGGCGGGCCGCCTCATAGAACGTCATATGCTTATATTCTCTGGCCTTGGACTCCTTTCCGTCCTCGCCGTACATGCCTTCGCAGATAAACAGATCCGCTTCCTTTGCATACTCTGCAATCACCGGCACAGGACGGGTGTCTGTGCAGTAGGCGACCCGGATCCCCCTGCGCGGCGGACCCAGAACCATATCCGGCGTCAGAACGCGGCCTTCAGTTTCCACTGTCTCCCCATTTTGCAGGCGGGACCAGTATTTCTGCGGTATCTCCTGCGATCGGGCTCTGTCTACGTCAAACTTCCCTCTCCTGGGAATCGAAAAGGAGTAGCCATAGCATATTACATTATGGTTTACACGGTAAGCGTCTATCACATAAGGTCCCAGAACGAGCTGCTGCCTGGGCTCTGTCAGTTCAATAAAGGTAATCGGAAACGGCAGCTCCGGCGCAATAGTGCGGAGCGCTGTGACCACCCTCTCAAGCCCTTTGGGTCCAATCATAGTGACCGGCTCCGTGCGCTCCGCATTCCCCATGGTCAGCAGAAGGCCGGGAAGGCCGCTGATATGATCCGCGTGATAATGGGTAAAGCAAATGATATCAAGCGGTTTCGGGCTCCATCCCTTTTCCTTTAACGCTACCTGCGTGCCTTCTCCACAGTCTGTAAGCAGAGCGCTTCCCTCACAGCGGAGCATAAGCGATGTCAGGCGCCGATACGGCAGCGGCATCATGCCCCCTGTTCCAAGCAAACAAACATCCAGCATGTAAATCCCTCTTTTCCGGCAGCTTTCCCTGATTTTCATACAGCCGGCGCAAAAAGACTTAAACCGGCTTAAGCTGTCACCAGATCATACCATAAAAGGGACAGACATGGCAAGTCCATATCGTTATAAAAGCTCAAGCTGCTCTTCCACATCCGCAGGAATCGCGAATTCTGCCAGAACCGAGTCATAGCACTCCTCACAGAGGTCAAAATGATGCACTTCCCCGTCCTTTTCGGAAAAATAATCCCAGGCATAATCAAAGCGGGCCGCCCCTTCCCGAAGAATGCCCTCCTTTACGATCATTTTCTTACCGCACATGTTGCAGTAGATTGCTTCAAGCCTTCCATCCTCTCCGTATTTTTTCATTTTACCCTCACCTTTCTCTTTGCGGCGCTTTTAATACAACGCCCGCCGCCGCCTTTTTCACGTTTCAGGACATCCGCCCTGTTTTTCCCGTTTTTTATGATTTCCTCTGCCGTCAAATGCATTGCTTTACCGTGACATTTCAAACCGCCTGAATGGTTTTTACGCGGGCGTTTTCTTTAAGCCGTGCAGACAAAAGGAGCATCTCCAGCCGGGATACTCCTCTATTATATCGGTTCTTATGCATGATTTTAAGTGGTAATTTCTTCAATTACAGCGATGCTGCATGATATATGCATCCTCAGCCGGGTGTGTGTAATACCTTTTTCTGACTGCTTTTATCTCATAACCATAGGATTTGTATAGACGGATCGCCGGAAGATTGGAAGCTCTTACCTCCAGCGAAAGCGACTGCGCCCCGTTTTCACTGGCATGCTTTTCCAGTTCCTCCATCAGCTCCCTGGCGTACCCCCGGCCCCTTTTTGCAGGATGTACGGCAATCCGCATAAGTTCTCCCTCTCCCGCAACGATGCGGAGGTTGCAGTAGCCGGCGATCCCGCCCTCTTCCTCCAGAACCCAGACCTGATCCAACGGGCTGTCAAGGCACTGCGACAAAAGGTTCTCCGGCCACGGAACCGTAAAGCATTGCTCTTCCAGGCCGGCTACGGATGGCAGATCCTCTTTCTGCATGCTTCGTATAACAGACATACTTACTCCCTCCCTTTTTCCGCCGCCAGCGCATTTGCCTGATATCCGAACGGTTTTTTATATCTGAGCTGCGACCGCGATCCCGGCGGACAGCTTGTCAAGCGCCCCCAGCCTCTCTGCCGTCTCACGCTCGCGCTCTGCCTGGGATTTGCGCAGGTAATCCGGCCTGTGCTCTGCCGCTGTCTCAAACCGTCCTTCCGCAAAATACACGCCTCCAAGCGCTGCTACCGCGGCGGCTCTCTGGCGGTTTACATGCGGAGGCGCAAATTCGTACGGGGCGGTTAATTCCTGTTCTATTATATGGCGGCAGACAGGCGTCCCGTCCCCAAGAAATATAACCTGTTCCCCTCTTTTGTTTAAATCGCTGATCAGTTCCCTGATGTCCCCGGCCCACTGCTCCCGGACAATCTCAAAGCAATCCGAAAAACGGTAGAGCCCGGTATAAACCTGATTTCTGCGCGCGTCCATGAGCGGGCAGATAAGCGCTTTCGCCCCGTAAAGGCCATAAGCCATCGCGTCCACGGTCGGAACGTGGATCAGCGGCTTTTTAAGCGCCAGCCCCAGCCCCTTTGCCGTGGCGGAACCGATGCGCAGTCCTGTAAAGGATCCCGGCCCTCCTGATACTGCGATCGCGTCTATCTCCTTTATGTCCATCTCGAGCAGCGTCATCATCGCGTCTATCATGGGAAGCAGCGTCTGGGAATGCGTCTTTTTTAAATTCACTGTGTATTCCCCTATCACCACATCCTCAGTCGCCACGGCGACTGACGCCACCAGGGACGAGCTCTCTATGCCGAGTATGTTCATACCGCACCTTTCCTTTCTCTTTCGCTGTCGTGAGGCCGGCATATCAAAATCCGACGGTAATCAAATCCCTTTTCCATATCTTTCTCTATCCGTATGGAAACAGCATATTCCGGCAGAAGCTCTGCTATCAGCTCCGGCCATTCGACAAGGCAGACCCCTTCGCCGTAAAAGCAGTCCTCATAGCCGATCTCATCCATCTCGCTGATATCGCCAATCCGGTATACATCAAAATGATACAGGGGCAGGCGTCCCCCATCGTGCTGCTGTATGATGGTAAAGGTGGGGCTGGAGACAGGCTCGCGTATTCCAAGTCCGTCAGCAAAGCCCTGGGCCAGGACGGTTTTTCCGGTTCCCAAATCACCGCTCAGACAGTAGACTTCTCCCTGAATGGCGCGCTCTCCCAGCTTTTTTCCGATATCAAAGGTTTCTTGTGGAGTGTGGGTTTCGATGATCATCGCTTGCTCCTCCTTAATGCCTGGCAAGCGGCGGCGATGGGGGAATCTCCGCCGGGGTGTACCAGCGCGTTGTTTCTTTCATCATCTTAATATATGGGGGAGGAAATGTCAATGTTGGGGAATTTCCTAAGGGATTGTTTGGGATTACAATTACTCTTCTGAAACCTTATATTTGCCAATATATAACTCATCATTTAATTTTCGGATAACTACTTCATCATTCACGTTTAGCTGTTTGCGGCGGATTAATATTGCTGTTTCTTCTTTGTCCCCAAAGTCATTATGCAATCTGCATTTATATAACCGATATCCCGCAAGCTCCAGACACACATTGCTGTCGCATCTATAATGCAACAAACACAATACGGCAAGAAATCCAAATATTATCATAAACTGAATCATATCAAACCATTGTGTAAAATCAAATGCAAGAAGAGGCAATGCATTAGATAATAGATATGCTGTTGTCGAAACCGTGTCTTTCTCAGCAGTAACAACCATGTATTCCTCCGTATTCTGGCTCGTCTGCTGCTTTCCTAATGTTTTTACTGTAATCAGCACACTGATAAACAGTATAAATATAATGAGTCCTAAACCAATCCATTCTGTATATGGGCAGTTTGTTCCATCTATCAGGCTTTTTACGTCAATACATAAAATGCAAATCCACAGTGGTGCAAATGATAAGAAAAACATACTCATGAGAAATAATATCGACATCCGAGCACCTCACATCCATTGCCTTGCTCCCTCCACTTCAACCGGATCATCATTTACCGGATCAATCATCCCTTTTTTACAAAGAAATTTAACGATCCTATTCACATTTTCACTATCAGATGAATCAAACGTTCCTTCCTGTATTTGTGTAATACCAAATTTTCCAGCCATCCTGTTCCTAAAATGCGTATCATTTTTAATTTTATTCAGTCTGTTTTCATCAAATGACACAAATTTTCTTGGGTTATGTCCAGACGTTGCATATTGCCTGAACGCGCTTTCATCCGATATAATCCCACTATTGATAATATCCTCAACCTTACTGTGACAGATAGTTCTATACGCTCTCTCCATATTAAAAAGCTTCTCGCCATTCATATTGAATAAATATACCACATCATTAATCATCGCAACATCAACATATCCGCGTAATGACAAATATATCAGAGGTTGTCACTATAATATCATGGGTATTGTAAACAAACTCGCCGCGAACATCTCTGGCGTTTAATAGCTGAAGAGACCATGCAGTACACTTGTCCAAGTTTCCAAAGATCTGTTTTATCTTTTGTATTGACATAACCCGCCCCCGGTAATCATTTATATCGCAGTATTTATACTAATTTTTTGAATATTTTCCTTTGTCACCTGCAGCCTTTCCGATTTTTTCAAGCAGCAGCTTAGACTTCCTGCCTATTTTTTCACCTGCGATAAGAAAAACATACACAATGTTTACAATTTTGCTATATATTTTAGCTTATCCGCTTCTGAAATCTTCATCGCCGCCATAGCCTGTTCCGCAGACCATTTCATTGTTTCCATTAAATTTTTTATTGTCTGGAGCACTACACGATCTATAGTCTCATTTCTCATATCTTCCATAACCTTACACATTTCCTGGACTCCTTTCGGATTTTCTTTCAGATATCTTGTGCGTTCTGCCATAAGCTCGAAATTCATGTCATCAGCGTTCGTACAGCTAAAATCATGCATTAGCCTTCCTAAATCAGATTCGCCTCTATATTCGCCATTGACATACAAGATGTGTTCTCCATCCCCAAACTCTGTTCCTGTTGTCAGATTCATCCGTTCAATCACATAAACCGGATCCCCTTTCCCATAAAAATCTTCTTCTGTAATGAATATGGTATAGGTATCCGGCAGCTCTTTAAATTCCTGTCCAGCGTCCAGATTCTCAATATCCAGCACGCTGGAATGATATCTCGCCCTGTGTGGGTCGGCTCCCTTATCAGCCCTTTGAATTTCGCAGTCATATTTTCTATTTTCTGAATCCGTTCCATATGCATCTAAGCAAATAGAACGTGCGCCAGCCAATCGCTTCATATCCTTTTGTGTATGGCAATCCGTAATAATCAAATCCTGTTTGCCGATAATAATCCGCAGTACCAGCTCAACTAATGGAATATTGTCTTTAAACAGGCATCGCATGAAATCGTCATCTATTGGACGAAAACCACGCAGGCGTTGTAAATCCTCCTGATGTTCACGCTCTTTTCTCTGCTGCTCAGTCTCCCCTATTATCATAGACACCTCTTTCCTGCTTGTTACTGGTGCTTTCCATACATAAATTATAATCGGGATTTGCCGGAAATACAACAGAAAGAACACTATTTTCAATAGCCGATACTATACCCCTGGCCATCATTAATCCGCCCCCTTGTCCATACAGTGTTTTTCCTATATACTTAAAACAACAGCCATATTGCAATTACAGGAGGGAATCCATGAAAAAAATTTTACTTTTCACCACCGGAGGCACCATCGCCTCAAGGGAAGGCGGAAATGGCCTAGAGCCTGATATCAAGCCGGGGGAGCTGCTTTCCTATATGGGAGATCTGACCAGCCGTTATGATATTGACTGCAGGGAGCTTTTGAATCTTGACAGTTCCAATATCCAAGCGGAGGAATGGAGGACGATTGCGCGCGGTATTTTCGATAATATAAGATGTTATGACGGAATCATTGTCACACACGGCACGGACACGATGGCCTACACGGCTTCGATTCTTTCTTTTATGCTGCCGAATCTGCCGATTCCGGTCGTGCTGACCGGTTCTCAGATGCCGATTGATAATATGCTGACAGATGCCAGAAATAATCTTTACGCCGCTTTTGCGGCCATAGACGCCGGTATCAGAGGGCTTTCTGTGGCTTTTAACCGGCGGATTATGCGCGGCTGCCGGGCCGTTAAAGTCCGCACGCTGGGATTTGAGGCGTTTGAGAGCGTAAATGCGCCCTATCTGGCCGAGGTGTTTGCGAATGGGATGCATCTGTACCACGACCCGCATGAACAGGCCGCCGGGCTGGAAGGAAAACCGCTTCTTTTGGACAGCCTGTGCACGGATGTATTTCTCTTAAAACTGATCCCGAATACAAAGCCGGAGATCTTTGACGCGCTGGCGGATTTGGGGTATCGCGGGATTGTGCTTGAGGCATTCGGCGCGGGAGGACTTCACTTTTTCCGGAGAAATCTTCTGGAAAAGCTTCAGAAGCTCACCCGCGCCGGGATCTCGGTGGTCGCCTGCAGCCAGTGTCTTTATGAGCCCAGCGATTTTTCGATCTATGAGGTGGGCCGGCGGCTTCTTGAATGCGGCGTTATCCCCGGGCGCGATATGACGACTGAGGCGGCTGTCACAAAACTGATGTGGGCTCTGGGACAGACCGGCGATCCGGAAGAGGTGCGCCGTCTCTTTCAGACAAACCTGGCCGGGGAAGTTTCCCTGGACGAAAGCAGGGCCTGAAATGAAGCCGGATGCTGTACTGACATAATGCCTGCTGCCTACAGCTTCATCGTCAGCGATATACGCTTTTTCTGCGCATCCACGCTCAGCACCTTTACCTCCACCACATCCCCGACGCTGACCGCCTCCAGGGGATGCTTTATATAGCGCTCCGTGATCTGGGAAATATGTACGAGGCCGTCCTGATGGACGCCGATATCCACAAACGCGCCGAAATCAATGACGTTGCGCACCGTACCCTTTAAAATCATTCCCGGCTTTAAGTCCGCCAGATCCATGACGTCTGTCCTCAGAATCGGCTTTGGCATCTCGTCGCGCGGATCCCTGGCCGGTTTTTCAAGCTCTTTTACGATATCCCGCAGCGTGATTTCACCAATCTCCAGCTCGCCGGCAAGCTTTTTGTAATCGCCAACTTTTTTTCCGATTCCGGGAACGCCTCCTGCTGTCACGTCAGAGAGGGCAAAGCCCAGCCGTTTCAGAAGCGCCTCAGCCGCCTTGTAGCTCTCCGGATGCACGCTTGTCGCGTCCAGAGGGTTGCGCCCGCCCTGGATTCTCGTAAACCCGGCGCACTGTTCAAAGGCTTTGGGGCCCAGCTTCGGCACCTTTAAAAGCTCTCTCCGGCTTGTAAATACGCCGTTTTCTTCCCGGTATGCCACGATATTCTTTGCAATCGTTTTATTGATACCGGAAATATACTCAAGGAGCGATGCGGATGCTGTGTTGAGATCCACGCCGACGCGGTTCACACAGTCCTCCACCACGCCCTGCAGGGCCTCGCTCAGCTTTTTCTGGTTCATATCATGCTGGTACTGCCCGACTCCGATGGAACGGGGGTCAATCTTCACCAGCTCCGCAAGGGGATCCTGAAGGCGTCTGGCAATGGAAACAGCGCTCCTCTGCCCCACATCAAATTGGGGAAATTCCTCTGTCGCCAGCTTGCTCGCCGAATAGACGGAAGCGCCCGCCTCGCTGACAATGATATACTGCACCTGCTCCGGAATCTCCTTTAAGAGTTCAACAATGATCTGTTCTGACTCTCTGGAGGCGGTTCCGTTCCCCACGGAAATCAGTGTGATACCGTACCGGCTTATCAGCTCCTTTAATTTCTTTTTTGCCTCTGCCACTTTACTCTGCGGCGGCGTGGGGTAAATCACTACCGTATCGAGAACCTTTCCGGTCGCGTCCACCACAGCCAGCTTACAGCCGGTGCGGAAGGCGGGATCCCAGCCCAGAACCACGCGCCCCACGATTGGAGGCTGCATCAGAAGCTGCTCCAGATTCTTTCCGAACACTCTGACCGCTCCGGCCTCGGCCTCCTCTGACAGAGCGTTTCGGATCTCGCGCTCGATTGCCGGAGCCATCAGGCGCTCATAGCTGTCCCGCGCGACTTCCTTTAATACCGGCGTCGTCTCCGGATTACTGCGCGTTATGGTCTTTTTCTCCAGATAGCGGAGAATTTTCTCCTCCGGAGCCGTAATTTTAACCGTGAGGATCTTTTCCTTCTCCCCCCGGTTCAGCGCCAGAATCCGGTGTCCCGCCAGTTTTTTTACCGGCTCTGTAAAACTGTAATACATCTCATATACAGATTCCGCGCTCTCGTCCTTAGCAGACGACTCCAGAATCCCCTCCTCGGAAGTTGCTTTGCGAATATAGGTTCTGTATTCCGCCGTCTCCGAAATCCGCTCTGCCAGGATATCCTTCGCGCCTGCGATTGCCTCTTTCGCGTCCGCAACGCCCTTTTCCTCAGAAACAAAGCGCTCCGCCGCTTTGAGAAGCGGCTCTTTAAGCTCCTGAAGCCATATAAGGTCTGCCAGAGGCTCGAGCCCTTTTTCCTTTGCAATGCCCGCTCTCGTGCGCCGTTTCGGGCGGTATGGCAGATACAGATCCTCCGCTGCCACAAGCGTCCTGGCCTCCAGAATCCGGGCCTCCAGTTCCGGAGTCAGCTTCTCTTGCTCCCGGATAGAGCTAAGGATCTGCTCCTTCCGTTCCTCCAAATTGCGCAGGTATTTCAGGCGCTCGTCCAGATTCCGGAGCACCTCATCGTTCAGAGAGCCGGTCGCTTCTTTCCGGTATCTGGCTATAAACGGAATCGTATTGCCCTCGTCGATCAGCTTCACCGCCGCCTCCGCCTGCCCGCGGCCAATCTGTAATTCTTCTTTAAGGATTTGAATAATATCCATTATTTTATTCCCTTCATTTCCACTGGTGATATGTATGGTAACGGAATGATATTCATTATACAGGATTGGAGGCGGGGGCGCAAGAGATCCGTGTATGCTTTTGTCTCTTTTGCCTCCTCTGGTTTATCACGCGGACAGGATCTTAGTCTTCCATCATGCTTCTGAGGATCTTGTATAGTGATTCTGCCTCTTCGGCCGTCAGCGTAATCCCTTTTCCCATCTTTTCATGGTTCGGCGCCCAATCCCTTATGTCATACTTTGGTTTTGCGCCATTCCATGAAATAAGATTCACTTCCTTTGTCCAGCCCTTCGGGTTTTCGGAAAGCGTTCCCAGTTCTTCCTGGATTTCAAATTTAATATCAGACATCTTGTTCTCCTTTCGTATTCAGGGGGCTTTGCATGATTAGGTTAGCCCATGGGTACGTAAAAGGGCCGCCAGTGTCAGTTTCTGTATCCAACAGAACCCCGCTCCCGCTCGGAGAAAAGCGCAGCGGACGCTAAGATCGAAAACACCTCGCTAAGCGCCGGCGGTTTTCTACGGGTTCTTTATGGATACAGAATCTGACACTGGCTACGTGATCGGCAGGCTTTAAACATGCAGTCCAGCGGGTTTCTGTCAAAATCTTTCAGGTAAATATATTGGTCAGGATTTTATCTTAAATTTTTGTATTTTACTTTTACCTCCTCTCACCGGCATACTGTTACAGCTAACAATTCACAACTCTGCAAAACAGCCCGCTGGACAAGCCGCAAAAACCGTGCTACAATTATGATTCTAATCACCCGTAATCTATCGGCAGGGAGGTACAATTTTATGGAATATTACGACAACAACGATTCACAATACAATCCGCCGCCGCAAGGCCCTTCGGTCAACCAGCCTAATAAGATGGCGATTGCTTCTATGATTTGCGGAATCGTCGGAATCCTTCTTTTATGCTGCTGTGTTATGTTTCCGGCATCTGTCCTTTTGGGCGTAACTGCGATTGTCCTGGCTGTTCAGTCCAAAAAAGGGGAACCATTATGCGGATATGGCATAGCCGGCATAATTTTAGGGATCTTCAGCCTGGTTCTGGGGATTGCGGAATTCGCTTATATGATGCTTATCACCTCTATGATGAGGGATCCGCAGTTTGCCCCTATCTTTGACCAGATCATGGAGCAGTATGAAAATGCCATCCAGTCACGATGATTTAAGAACCGTAGGCCCGCCTTCAAAGTCAAGGCCCACCGATCACGTAGCCAGAGGCAGCTTCTATATCCATAAGGAACCCGTAGAAAACCGCCGGCGCTTAGCGAGGTCTTTTCGAGCTTAGCGTCCGCTGCGCTTTTCTCCGAGCGAGAGCGGGGTTCCGTTGGATATAGAAGCTGCCTCTGGCGGCCTTATCACGACTATTCCCCACATACTTACTTGCATATACTCCGTCGCTTATTCTTTACTTAATATCAGATCCATCACCCCTGATCCAAAACCGCCAGCACATCCACTCCCCAAAAGAGCAAACCGTTTTTAACAACAAAATTTCCCCCCATCAGCACCGCTCCCCCCACTAAGGCCGCCTTCCAGCAAATCTGCCGGAACGGCTTATCCTTCTTGCGGCAGTATACATACCATAGCAAAAGCAGCGGCCCAGCTATAACCGAATACAGCACGAGCGGATGGTAGATGGCGCTCAGCAGAATCTCCCCCTTCAACAGGCTTTTGACCGCCCTGGTCCCCCCGCATCCCGGGCAGTACGCGCCTGTCATCATGTGGAAAAGGCAGGGAAAATTTCCCTGCCATACCGCCTTTATAAGCCCTGCCGCAAGCATGGCGGCCGCCTTAAGCCGATCCATTTATTCTGCAAGCGAGAAAGCGTCATGTACCACCCGCATGGCGCGGTTTGCGTCTTCCTCGTCTATGAGCACCGTAATCCGGATTTCGGAGGTGGCAATCATGCGGATATTGATATGGACGCCGGACAGAGCCTCGAACATCTTTGCCGCCACGCCCGGATTGCTGGTCATGCCGGCTCCGATGATGGAAATCTTAGCCACAGCGGAGTTGCACTCCACAGCCTGGGCTGTCAGGACTTCCATGTTCTCTCTGAGAAGCGCCATGGCCTCATCCAGATCGGTTCTGGCCACGGTAAAGGAAATATCCTTCTGGTTTTCTCTGCCAATGGACTGAATGATGATATCCACATTGATCCGATGGCGCGCCAGGAGGTCGAACAGCTTAAATGCAATTCCCGGCTCATCCTTCACTCCCAGTACGGAGATTCTGGCCGTGTTCTTATCCACCGCCACTCCGCTGACTAACATTTTTTCCATCTTGGTCTTCTCCTTTACAATCGTCCCTTCTGCGCAGCTCAAGCTTGAGAGCACCGCCAGCTCCACATTGTACCGTTTTGCCATCTCCACGGAACGGTTGTGAAGCACCTTGGCCCCCAGGCTGGCAAATTCCAGCATCTCGTCATATGAAATCTCGGAAAGCTTTCTCGCGTTGGGAACCACTCTCGGATCCGCTGTATACACGCCGTCCACGTCTGTATAGATCTCACACCGGTCCGCACGCAGGGCCGCTGCCAGCGCCACAGCCGTGGTGTCTGAGCCGCCGCGCCCCAGCGTGGTCAGATCATCGTATTTGTTCACCCCCTGAAAGCCTGTGATAACGACAATCTTCCTGGAATCCAGCTCATGGCGGATGCGTTCCGAGTCGATCCGCTTAAGCTTTGCCTGCCCGTAAGCAGTCGTGGTCGTCATGGGAATCTGGGCGGCGTTTAAGGAAATGGCCTGCACGCCCATAGACTGAATCGCCATAGCCATCAAAGCCACGGACACCTGTTCCCCGGTCGTAAGCAGCATATCCAGCTCCCTCTTTGACGGATTGGGCGTAATCTCATGCGCTTTGGCTATCAGCCCGTCTGTGGTCTTTCCCATGGCGGATAAAACGACAACCACATCATTTCCCTTTTTATAGTCCTCAATGCATCTGGCCGCCACATTAAATATCCGCTCCCGATCCGCTACGGAGCTGCCGCCAAATTTTTTTACGATCAGCATATTATCTCCCCCGCCCCAGACTGTCCGAAAACCCTGATCTTCATCCATTTGAAGTCATTTTGGACACTAAAAAATCAGGTTCATCGGA
>NZ_CALPCY010000082.1:0-15114 GCF_943193115.1 Otoolea muris | reverse complement strand
TTTACCTGTTTATCCGGAGTCAAAGTGGAAATGTCCATAGGTATTCTCCTTTATCTGGATTTAGAGTTTTTGGAGTGACCCCTAAAAACTCTAACCCTGATTTTACAGGAGAACGCCATATATTTCACTACACGTTCTTATTTGACGCTTACGGAGGACTTGCCGATCCCGGAAGAACTGAAAGACTATTTCGACTATGAGGCATACGGCAGGGACATCTCCATCAACGAGGGCGGCCACATGGCCCCAGGCGGCTATGTGGTTCAGACCAGCGGAGACTTTAGGGAATATTATCACGGCCCCCAGGACATCCCCGCCGAGCATAAGGTGTTTTCTTATCCCCAGCTTTCTATCCGGGAGCAGATGGCCGCCTACAAAGAGGTGATTGACGGTTCCTCGAAAGAGGGCTTTCGGCGGCTGACCGAAAAAGGCCGGGAGGAACGCTGACAAGGCACTTCGAGACATTTTGTCCCAAAGCGGAGAAAGGAGGCGGTGTAACTGATTGATGAAGAAATTTCCCGGAGCTCCATAGCGATCTCTGTCCGGGCTGGCAAACTGACGGCCCGGGGGCTGGCCTATGTGCTCCAGGCGGCTGGGGGCCAGATCGCCAAACGGCACCGGGCGGCCCAAAGGCCCCACGGCAGGCAGAGCGTGAAAAAGCTCATGGCCCACGGCGAAAATGTGAACAGCATCGAAGTGGAGGCCCCGAAACTCTTTGACCGCATGGCCCGCCGTTTCAATGTGGACTATGCCTTTTATAAAACCGGGCCGGACAAGTATCTGCTGTTTTTCAAGGCGGGACAGGCGGACGCTGTTACCGCCTGCTTTGAAAGCTATTCCCGGAAACTGCTCACGCAGTCAAAATCCAGCCGCATCCCTATCCGGGAGCAACTGAAACAGGCGGCGGAGCGGCTTGCGGTGGAAAAGCCCCGGGCGAAAGAACGAGTAAAGGAGGCGGCCCGTGAGGACAGATAGCATAAAAAAATATTTGATACCCAACATCCCCTACCTTTTTATCCTGTGGGCCTGTCTGAAAATCGGGACGGCCTACCGGCTGGCGGCGGGTACGGATTTCGCCCACAAATTGATCGGGCTGGGCCAGACCATCGGCCCGGCCTTTGCCGACTTCGCCCCGGGAGTCCATTTTTTTGACTGGCTGATCGGCATTGTGGGGGCGGCGGCGTTCCGTCTGCTGATCTATGTAAAAAGCAAAAACGCTAAAAAATTCCGCCGGGATGAAGAGTATGGATCGGCCCGGTGGGGGACGGAAAAAGACATCAAGCCCTTTGTCGATCCAAAGTTTGAAAACAATGTCATTCTGACTGGGACGGAATTTCTCACTATGAATACCCGGCCCAAGATCCCGGCCAACGCCCGCAACCTAAACTGCTGCGTGATCGGCTCGTCCGGCTCGGGAAAAACCCGGTTCTGGCTCACGCCCCAACTGCTCCAGGCTCATTCCTCTTTCGTGGTGGTCGATCCCAAGGGCGGGGTGCTGTTCCAGGTGGGCTGTTTTCTCCAAAAGAAAAAGGGCTATAAGGTCAAGGTATTCAACAGCATTGATTTTTCAAAATCCATGCACTATAACCGTGCGACTTGTTCGCCGCTGAAAAGGCGGCGCACAGCGCTGTTTTTAACCAGTTCTGTGAACTGATAATTCGAGAGGTGGAATGATAGGGTAACGCCTTGAAACGCCTCCCCTGATACTCCGGCATGCGTCATCACTCTGTGATGAGGTGTGAAGCCCGGTAAAGTCGGCAGAAAGGTGCCGTAACAGATAACGCTGACGAAACCTGTCCAGAGGTGGACAGCGCACCCCATATGCCGGGGGTCTATAAAATACCTAAGGTGAGAATGGCAGCAATGCCTGGCGAAACTCCCGAATGTAAAGGTCTAAAAGTGCCACATACAGAAATGTATGTGTGGGTTCATGCCCAGACAGTGCGGTCTAGTAGGAATGGTTGTTACGAACCACCGTGATGTGTTACAGGCACATGCAAGCTGTCAGGCTTAGAGGGAACACCTAAGGGTATATATGTACAGATAGAATTATCGGAACAAGGAAAGGCAGAGAGTCCTATGGATAATCCGGCGAAGAACAATAAGCGGATGAATCCCTGCTGAAAGGTCGTGGTCGAACTGTCGATGTTGCCTGCGAAAAAGAGGGCGACGGAGGAATGGCCACAAGTCAGGCAGAAAATCAGCAGTACACACTCTCTAATCATGCAGTCGAGTAAGAATAAGAAATTGTCACTCGAATCAATGAAATGGGGTGATGTACATGACACAAAAAGCTAAAAAAAGAAGCAAACTGCGCCATGCGGAATACTACGACATGCAGAACATCTTTGATGAACTGTATGCAAAAAGCAAAGATGGAGAAATATTCAATAATCTCGTAGAAATCATTGCGGCACCAAATAACATCATGCTTGCTTTCAGAAATATTAAAAGTAATGATGGGAGCCATACCGCCGGCACAGATGGGAGAACGATAGAATCCCTGGCAGATATGTCAGAAGAAGATTTCGTCTCTCTTATTCAAAAACAGTTTACAAGGTATGTGCCAAAAACAGTAAGGAGGGTAGAGATTCCCAAACCAAATGGGAAATTTAGACCGTTGGGTATACCGTGTATCATAGACAGGATTGTACAGCAATGTATATTGCAGGTCATGGAGCCAATCTGTGAAGCAAAGTTTTATGAACATTCATACGGCTTCAGACCTTGCAGGAGTGCTGAAAACGCTGTCTCCTACGCTTACGGACTGGCTCAAAGGAATAAGCTCCACTATGTGGTAGACGTGGATATAAAGGGTTTCTTTGACAACGTAAATCATAGAAAGCTGTTACAGCAGATATGGACGCTGGGTATACGGGATACCAAACTGATTCAGATAATCAAAGCAATGCTGAAAGCGCCAATTCAAATGCCAGATGGAGAAATCTTATATCCAGACAGGGGAACCCCTCAGGGCGGCATACTTTCCCCGCTGTTAGCCAACATTGTCCTGAACGAACTGGACTGGTGGATAGCGTCACAGTGGGAGGGTATGGCAGACCATATGAAGTCTCCTTGTAAGGTCACATATTATCCGAATGGGGCAGAGAAAAAGTGCAACAGCTACACGGCGCTCAAAAAGAGCAATCTCAAGGAAATGCGTATAGTCCGGTATGCAGATGATTTTAAAATCTTTTGCAGAAACTGTAAGGACGCTGACAGAGCATACCATGCGGTTAAGGACTGGCTACTAAAGCGGCTCAAACTGGAAATTTCTGATGAAAAATCAAAGGTCACAAATCTCAGGAAAAGAGACAGTGAATTTCTGGGGTTCCGTATGAAGCTGATAAGGAAACGCAGGACATGGGTAATCAGTTCAAATGTCTGTGACAAGGCAATGTCGCATATGCAGAAAGAACTCTCAAAAGCAATTATAGAGATTCAAAACAGCAAGACAGCAAGTAACATAAAGAGCAACATTCACGAATACAACGCCAAAGTCATAGGTATGCAGAACTATTATTGCATTGCTACGAGGATAAATCTGAATTTCAGCCGAATGGCTCATGTGAATAACGGTCGTTTTCTCCATCGGATAGATGGATATAAAAAGCAGGGCGAGCTAAACAACAAATATTTAAAAAACCGGTATGGAAAATCGAAGCAAATGCGCTGGATTGGAGATACACCAGTAGTACCTCTGGCATATGTGCAGTTTAAAATACCAATGCGCAAGAGCAGGAAAATCAATCCATATACTCCGGACGGAAGAATGGAAATCCACAGCAATCTGAAACTGAACGTTGAAGATATGCTCTGGCTCATGCGCCACCCGGTAACAGGAGAAACGGTACAGTTCAATGATAACCGAATCTCTCTATATGCCGGACAGGAAGGTAAATGTGCAATCACCGGGGAACATCTGGAAGTGATTCACTGTATTTGTTACAGAAAATCGAATGAGTGTAAAAATGGCAGAGACAGTTACCGTAATCTGTTGCTTTTATCACCTACTGGATATGAACTTATCTCAACAACAGACAGTATAAAGTTCGCTACACTGACAAAGAAGTATGATTTGAATAAGGCACAAATTACTAAAGTAAACAAACTGCGTGTTGCCGCAGGATTGGCAGAAATGTCAATGCAAATCGTAACAAACTGATTTAGCTAATGTGAAAGAGTGAGTGTGTATCACTGCTGAAACTATGCTTGATGGGGCGCCGGATGCGGTGAAAGTCGAATGTCCGGTGCTAGCCGGGGGAAAAGCCGGAGATAACATCAAAGGCTTACCTATCGGAACCGCTGGCCTATATCAAGAACGAGGCCGACATCCTTAAATTTGTGGATGCCCTCATTTCCAACACCAAGGGCGAGGGCAAGGAGGGCGACCCGTTCTGGACAAAATCGGAAACTTTGCTCTACTGCGCTTTGATCGCCTATATCATTTTCGAGGGCCCCGCCGAGGATCGGAACATGAACACTCTGGTGGATATGATTTCCGGGATGGAGGTCAAAGAGGATGACGAGGAATTTATGAACGCCGTGGACTATATGTTTTCCGGGCTGGAAAAGAGAAAGCCGGATTGTTTCGCTGTCAAGCAGTACAAAAAGTACAAGCTGGCCAGCGGTGATACATGCTCTAAATGACTTCTTAATCACGAGATTTTCTCATGGTTAGTGAAGAACCCATTTAGAGCATATTTCATGTAAGGAGGCAGACGCTATGACGAAAACCAAGATTACCCCGCTGTACGAGAGGCTCTCCCGTGACGATGAACTCCAAGGTGAGAGTAATTCCATCAGCAACCAGAAATCCATGCTGGAAGATTACGCTCGCCGTAACGGTTTTCCCAACCCGACCCATTTCACGGACGATGGAATCTCCGGAACCCGGTTCGACCGCCCCGGATTCATCGCCATGATGGAGGAAGTGGAGGCCGGGAATGTGGAGGCAATCATCATCAAAGACATGAGCCGCCTAGGACGTGATTATCTCAAAGTCGGCCAGGTCATGGAAATCCTGCGGCAGAGAGGCGTCCGTCTGATCGCCATCAATGACGGAGTGGACAGCGCCAACGGAGAGAATGATTTTACCCCGTTCTTGAACATCATGTATGAATTTTACGCCAGAGATACCAGCCGCAAGATTAAATCCGTGTTCAAGGCAAAAGGCATGAGCGGCAAGCACCTGACCGGTACGGTCATTTACGGCTACTTGTGGGACGAAAAACGGGAACACTGGATTGTGGACGAAGAAGCCGCTGATGTGGTGCGCCGGATATTCGCTATGACTTTGGAGGGATATGGCCCTTACCAGATTGCGAATCGGCTGTCACAGGAAAAGATTGAGATACCATCCCTGCACCTGTCCCATTACGGAGAGGGCGTGAATCAATCCAAGACGTTTAAAGACCCTTATGGCTGGGGCTCTTCCACTATCGTCAATATCCTGAAAAAGCGTGAGTATTTAGGCCACACCATCAACTTTAAGACCCGCAAGCATTTCAAGGACAAGAAAAGCCACTACGTTGACGAAAATGAATGGGTAATCTTTGAGGATACCCACGCCGCCATTATCGACCCGGAAACCTTTGAGAATGTGCAGAGAATCCGCTCCAACGTGAAGCGTTACCCGGACGGCTGGGGAGAAGCCGCACCGCTCACCGGCCTGCTCTACTGCGCCGACTGCGGCGGCAAGATGTACGTCCACCGCACCAACAACGGCAAGCGTATCTCACAGTATACCTGCTCCCAATATAGCAAGGTTCCGGTTGGCGTCCTCTGCTCCACGCAGCACCGAATCAACGAAAGCGCCGTCCTGACACTGGTTTCCGATATGCTCCGGGCGATTGCGGAGTATTCCAGAAATGACCGGGCAGAGTTTATCAAAGCGGTTCAGGAAACCCAGGCCGAGCAGCAGGCCAGCGACATCACCAGAAAGAGGAAACGGCTGGCGGCGGCACAGAAACGGGCCGGGGAACTGGAAAAACTGATATGCAAGATTTATGAGGACAATGTGCTGGGCAAGCTGCCGGACACAAGATATGCCGCCCTGGACGCACAATATGCAAAGGAGCAGGAAGCACTTTCCGGCGAGATTGCCGAACTGGAAAAGACAATCGCCGGATATGAGCAGAGCCGGAAATCAGCGGAGAAATTTATCGCCCTTGTTGACAAGTACGAGAATTTTAATAACCTGACTACCACCATGCTGAATGAGTTTGTGGAGAAAATCCTTGTCCATGAGCGTGACCGAAAAGGCAGTGCTGAAACCACGCAGGAGGTTGAGATTTACTTCAATTTTGTCGGGAGGTATATACCGCCCCACTTCGGGGAAGTGAACCTCACGCCGGAGGAACTGGAAGCCCTGCGGAAAAAGGAGGAACGCAAGGACAAGCTACACCAGGCGTATCTCCGGCGCAAAGCCAACGGGACACAAAAACGGTACGAAAATAAAATCAGGGCAAAGAAAAAGGCTGAAATCGAGGCAAAGAAAGCCGCTATCCGTGCCGAGGATATGGAAAAAGGCGTGTTTATCCCGGCCAGCAACCTGCCAAAAAAAGAACCCCAAAAAGCACCAGTACCGGACAGAGCCGCTATGTAGGCGGCTGGCATATCACAGAAAGGACAAGGAGGCATACACATGAATGGACTGACTTATACAAAAGTTGGCGATTACTATATCCCGAATCTGGTATTGAAGGAGCAGCCGGACACGCCAATCGGCAGGTATGGGCGCATGAGGCTCCGTTATCTGAAAGAACACCGGAAAGGGCTGTATACCAGCCTGCTCCTAACGGAAAAGCTCTATCCCCATTTGTTGGAGATTGACGAGGCCGCCAATGAGCGAATGGATATTCTTATGCCACAGTTGATGAAGGCCGCCGGTGTGACCGAGGAACTGAAAGCGGACGACCAGATGAAATGGGTGGGGCTGGCAAATAACTGTAAGGCGCAGGCGGAAGAAATCATTTGCGCAGAATTGATTTATAACTAAAGGCAAGGTATAATAATAAAATATTCCTCATTTTCTTTTCATAAATGAATTTGAGGTTTCACCTTGTCGCACTCTGCAATAAAATTTTTTAGTGTGGAGTAAAAGGAAAGGAGGATTGGGGATTTATGCTTAATCCTATCGTTATTGTTGCGTAAGCAAGGCTATCGCAACGATTAAAAAGTGAATAGGTGTTGCGGATAGACCTTGCAGTTCCTGGTAGACAAATCACATTAGGAGTGCAAAATGGGTTACAAAAAAGCAACACACGTTCTGCCGCATGATTTACTTCTGAAAGTTCAGGAATACATTGATGGAGAATTTTTGTATATCCCCAGAATTTCTGATAACAAAAAAAGCTGGGGAGAAACCACCTCAACACGTCAGGAATTACAAGATAGAAACCAACGTATTTATGATGACTACCTTGCAGGGAAACGAATGGAGTTCCTTGCCGAAAAATATTTTCTATCTTTGAAAAGTATTCAGAGAATTATCGGGCAGTTAAAAAAAGAATATAATTGACAGAAATGGGCTGGTATTATTTCAAAATATATCAGCCCATTTCTTATGTTTATTTATAAAAAGAGTATTAGGTTTGGTTCTGTATTATATGATGATACAATTTATTTGCAAGAAACATAAGGAGGTATGGCTTTTATGAAAAAATGTTGTGACAATCCGCCTTTTAGTTTTTAGATTTAAGAATCAGGAGGAATTACGGAGTGAAAAAAATTATATGGGAAGTACAAAGCCTTTCCTTGTTGCCTGTATTAAAATATTGCAAGAAATGTGGAAGAAAAAATCTGTTTGCTTGTTCACGGCAATTCCGGGTAAATGCCCAGCGCAGATACCTGGATATTTGGTTAATTTACAAATGCTGTGATTGCAATACCACATGGAACGCTACTGTTTATTCCCGTATTTCTCCACAAGCAATAAAGCCGCAGCTATTGGACGGATTTTATAAAAATGATAACAAACTTGTAGAGAAATATGCAATGGATAGCCAGTTTTTACAAGAGAATGGTGTGGAAGTCGGTTTGCCCCAATATTCTGTTATTGGTGATTGCTTTTCTCTGAATGAAACCGTACAACTTGAAATCAAAAGTAAGTATTCTCTTTCTGTTAAGGTATCTTCTATTGTGAGAAACAAATTACTTCTGTCAGAAAAGGAATATCTACAACTGATTACAAGTGGGAAAATAAAGAGTTTTCCCAATCAGGATTTAAAAAAATGTAAATTGAAAGAAGGTGTTACCCTTGTTTTTGATAATGAACTACAAATGAGTAGAATTTGAATTAAGAAAAATCATCTGCCGAATAATGGCGAAAGAAAAAAAGCCGTTATACAGCAGACATATTTGTATGTGCCCATAAGACAGCGGTTTTGAGAAAGGCAAAGCCGCTGTTTCTTTATTTACAAAAAGATTGTTGCCCTAGTATTTCCCAAATTGGCGGCTGGTGAAAGGAGCCGTCATGAATCATAACCTGTTTTTACAAAATCGGCTAAAAAATAAGCGATTAAAAAAATCCATTTCCCACAAAGGGAACTGTCTACACACAAATGCGAAATTTGTCATATTCTAACTGAATACCGTATCTTATGCGTCCGAATGGAATTTAACCATCCGGGCGCTTTTGTTTTCTTGGGAGGCGCACATGCTCCCCACTGCCGTTCCCCGCCTCACTCCGTTCAGGAATCTTTGCAAAAAATCTGAACGGAGGAAAGGAAGATGGAAGTCACCATCAATATAGACGGACAAGCCCTGTCCGTGGAGGTCACAGTCGAAGTATACGAGTATCTGGACAAAGCCGGCCACAAGGAAGAAAACCTTGCCCATGAAAAGCGGAGGCACTGGGACAGCCGGGAGTTTGATGAGTACATAATCCTCACCGAAGGGCGCTCCTGCTACTACCAGACACCGGAACAGTGGGTATGCAGGAAAGAAACCATGCTGGAGATTAAGGCCGCCCTTGCGCTCTGTACCGAGGCGCAGCGCTGCCGGTTCCTGCTCTACGCATTGGACGGTTTGAGTTATGCCGAGATTGCCGGGCTTTGCCGCTGCTCCAAAGCTGCCATACAGGACAGCATTGAGGCGGTACGGAAGAAAATCAAAAAATTTTTCTGATACAGACCCTACGATTGGCCGATTTCGGGCTAAGCAGTGAAGGGAACTTTTTCCCTATCATATTTTCGGGGAGGACAAGCAGGAAACCGCTGCCTGTCCTCTCTGTATTTTAGGAGGTCAGTCATGAAAACAATCAATCTAAGGTACTGTTATCCCTACTACACCGGGGACGTGTTTGTGGAGGTATCGGACGAAGTGGCCGAGGTCATGGTGCAGTCTGTCCGGGAGATGTACAACTATGACCGCCGGGCACGTTACCACAAGGCATTTTACTCCCTGGACGCTTTTGACTGGATGGAGAAGTACGCACTGGAACACAGCCCGTCAGCGGAAGAAATTATCCTGTTGAAAGAGGAACAGGCCGCCCATGAAAAGCTGCTTGCCATGCTGGACGAGGCGCTCTCCATTATCACTCCCATGCAGGCAAGACGTGTTAAGGGCTATTACATCAGGGGATTAGATTTTACTCGGATTGCCAAAGAGGAAGGCGTTGACAAAAGTGTGGTAAACCGTTCCGTACACCGTGGCCTGAAATGTATGCGTGAGTTTTATAGCCGTCAGCAGACGGAATGAGGTGCGGCCTATGCAGACAATCAACCTGAAAAAATATTATTACCCGCTTTTTGCCACAGACACATTGATTGAGGTATCGGACGAGGTGGCCGAGGCTCTGCTGCTTATGCGGAGGGAGGAAAACAACCGCATCCGCAAAATCTGGTATCACAAGGCGTACTATTCCCTTGATTGTGAGGACGGGATTGAAAACTGTGCCTTTGATTTTACCGCCAAATCCCCGGAGGAGATTCTGCTAGAACAGGAGGAAGAACAGCTTTTCCTTGCCACACTGGAACATTTGTCCGAAGCTATGGATAATCTGACGGACATACAGGCAAGGCGTATCCATGCCCGCTACATACTTGGCAAAAAACTGATTGAGATTGCCGCAGAGGAAGGTGTGAGCGTATCCGTGGTACAGCAGACCGTTAAGAGCGGCTTAAAGCGAATGCGGAATTATTTTGAGAAAAAGAAGTGGAGGGAATAAGGAAAATGAACTTTACTAAAAGCGAACTGGAAATGCTCTACCAGTATGCCGCACCAACGAAGGAAGAAACCCTTGCCGGGCTGAAAGAGATTGTGCCGGTTCTGGAACGAAAGGACGATTTACTCTCAAAAGTGATTGTCGAGAATACCATACGGAAACTGGAAAAACTGGCGGAGCCGGAGTGCAGCCGATTTATTGCGGATAACCGGGCCGCCTTTATCGAAAAGCGGGATAATTCTATCCGCCAGAGGCTTGCCGCTGCTAAAGCCAGAAAGGGGGAGCCGGTTCTGCAGGGGCATGACCTGGCAGGCATGGAGAGGTTCCTGCCGGAAACAAGGCACATGGTAACGGTGGATATCCTGAACAGTGACAGCCCAGTGGGATTCCCCGGAGAGCGATACCGTTTTTTCCTTTCTGACGAAGGCTACAAAAGCGCCAGAGCCAGTGAGAAGCGGGGAGAAATCAAAATCAGGAACCATGCCGCTGTCATGGCCGGGAAACTCTACCCGGACAAGAAGCCACCGGCGCAGGAACGGTGAAGGCAACAAAAAAGAGGCTCCGCAAATCCAAATCTGCATTGCCCCTTTAGTCCGTATCTTCGTCTGGTACATACTCCATGATGTCCTCAATACGGCAGTTTAGAATTCGGCACAAGTTATTAAGAATCATGGTTTTGACAACCATGTTTTTCCGCAGCCGATGAAGCTGTGCTTTATCTATGCCGAAATCCTTGATTAGTCTGTACTGGCTTATCTCCCGCTCTTTGAGGGTAGACCAGAGCCGGTCATATTTAATCATGCTGTCAGCTCCCTTCCCTTGTATTTTAACTGTCAGCAAGCCTTAATCATATGGTGCGTGTATGCCCCCCTTTATATGCTAAATTGGAATATAAAAAGCGATTATCAGAGAATACAGACAGCAAAGGGGGAACGGAATCACTTCATGTAAAAACAGTAACAACAAATTTTTTATTACACGAGGCAACCGGAAACGGTTGTCTTTTTTGCCGCCCGAAGGAGGTGATTACAAATGCCAGATATAGACAAGCTGAAAAACCAGCAGGAAAAAGTAAAGACGGAAATCCGCCAGTTGGAGAACCGCCAGAAGATTCTCCTGAACCGGAAAACGGACGCAGAGCGGAAAGCCAGGACACGCCGCCTGATTGAGTATGGGGCAATTTTGGAAAGTATCTTCCCGGCCACTACCGCTATGACCGGCGAGGAAGTCAAGGCGTTTTTATCTGCTATTTCCCGCCTGCCAGAAGTCGTGCGGCTGCTGAAAAATGAATCTGACAGTCAGGATTTACAGCAGCTTTAAAAATCCAACGGCGCACTTATACACCGTTCCGGTGCGTGCGCCCTGCCGGGGGCGTGGCGTCCTCTGGACGCAATGGGGCGCTACACTCCCCAAACCCCTTGTGCGCTCCGCCGGAAAGGACACCCGCCCTGCGTCTGCCCTTTCCAGCGAAGCTGATATATCCCACCCGAAAGGAGGCGAACCACCATAGCCATATTTCATATGCCCGTTCAAATCATCAAGCGCAGTAAGGCCAAGTCTGCCGTGGGCGCTGCCGCTTACCGGAGCGGAACGAAAATGACCAACGAATGGGACGGGCTTACCCATGATTACACCAGAAAGAGGGGAGTTGTCCATTCCGAGATTATCCTGCCACCCCATGCCCCGCCGGAGTACCAAGACCGAAACACCCTCTGGAACAGCGTGGAAATGGTTGAAAAGACCAGTGACGCACAGCTTGCCCGTGAGATAGAGATTTCCCTGCCGGTAGAACTGAACCGGGAGGAACAATTACGGCTTGCCCGCTCTTTTATCAGTGATACCTTTGTTGCCGCCGGTATGTGTGCGGATTTCTCTATCCACGATAAAAAAGACGGCAATCCCCACTTCCATGTCATGCTCACCATCAGGCCGCTAAAAGAGGACGGGCAGTGGGGAGCGAAATGCCGGAAGGTCTACGAACTGGACGAAAGCGGCCAGCGAATCCCCAACGGCAAAGGCGGCTGGAAGAACCACCGGGAGGACACCACTGACTGGAACGACAAGGGAAATGTAGAGAAGTGGAGGGCTGCCTGGGCTACCTACGCCAACAAAGCGTTGGAGGCTGCTGGCAGGCCGGAACGGATTGACCACCGCTCCTACGAGCGTCAGGGCATTGACAAGATACCTTCCATCCATCTGGGAGTTGCTGCCAGCCAGATGGAGCGGAAAGGCATTGACACAGAGAAGGGAAATATCAACCGCCAGATTGCTGCCGACAATAAGCTGCTGAAGGAAATCAAGGCACGGATTACCCGGCTCTACAAATGGACAAAGGAGCAGGCGGGGAAACCGGAAGGAAAAGACAGTATCATGGCGCAGCTTTATGAGGTGCAGCTGTCAGCGGGGAAACCCAGCTCCCGGTATGGGAAGATAAAGAACCTGAAAGAAAGCGCCGCCCTGTTCAATTTCCTGAACGGCAACAACATCACTTCCATGGAGCAACTTTATGAAAAAGTGGCTGCCATGAACAAAGAATATTATGCCCTGCGTGGGAAGATTGTCACCGCCGAGCGGCGTATCAAAGTGCTGGACGAACATCTCTCCATGTGGGAGAAATACGAGAGGAACAAAGGAACCCGCCGCCAGTTCGACAAGATGAAGCCGGGAAAGAAAAAGGAGCAGTTTGAGCAGAAGCACAGTGCGGAACTGGCGTTATATGAGGCCGCCGTCCGGTATCTGGAAAAGCTGAAAGCTACCGGCGAAGAAGTCACCCCGAAAAAATGGCAGGCTGAGGCTGACCGCCTGAAAGCGGAGAAATCGGTACAGTACCAGAAAATGAAATCCATGAGGGAGGACATCAAGGCGGTAGAGAACCTGAAAAAGACAGCGGAGCAGTTGGCCAGGACGGAAAATGAACCAGCCAGAAAGAAGGAGGAACAGGAATTATGACACAGCAGTTTATCACCATGACAATCACCATCACCATAAAGATACCCGTGCCGCCCACGCCGCCAGCGCCTACGGGGGCGAAAGCGCCGGAGCCGGTTTTCCTTTTCAGGGAGGGGCAGCCGCCTTTGTGCCGCTGTAAGGTGAGATATGGGAAACAGGCAGCATGAGAGAATCCCGGCCATGGACTACCGGCAGTACCGCAGGGCGAGGCGGCTGGTGCGTGAGTGCTGCAACTACGACAACGGCCAGTGCATGGTGCTTGATGAAGGGGACGGGTGCGTCTGTGTCCAGAGCGTTTCCTACTCCCTGCTCTGCCGCTGGTTCCGTGCGGCGGTGCTGCCTTTAGACCACCAGCTGGAAACGGCCCTTTACCACCGGCTGGAAAACAGGCGGTGCAGCGAGTGCGGCGCTCTTTTCCTGCCCGGCTCCAACCGGGCGAAATACTGTAGGGAATGTGCCGCCAGGGTGCGCCGGAGGAAGGAGGCAGAACGACAGCGGAAAAGATACCATGATTCTACGCATTTAGGAGCGGAAAAAGCCTTGTAAATCAAGCACTTTCGGAGCGTGTCGGAGGGGAGGCAATACTTTTTATCACCGACACCCCAAAAGCCCCCTTAAAATGCGTACAAGAGCCGAAATAACCCATTCTGAACCAAAGGAGCAACTAAATGACAGAGAACCGACGATTTTATTACCTCAAGCTGAAAGAGAATTTTTATAACAGCGAAACCATGGTCATCCTGGAGAGTATGCAGGACGGCCTTCTATACTCCAATCTCCTGCTCAAGATGTATTTAATGTCGCTGAAAAGCAGCGGCGTACTCCTGCTGAATGACTATCTGCCCCATACCGTGCAGACCATAGCCACCTTTACCCGGCATCAAGTAGGCACGGTGGAGCGGGCTTTGAAGATATTCCAGGAGTTTGGCCTTGTGGAGATACTGACGGACGGGGCTTATTACATGAGCGACATCCAGCTGCTGATCGGCCAGTCGTCCAGCGAGGGGGAGCGGAAGAAAAAGGAGCGCATGAGGCTGAAACGCCAGAACCTGCTCCCGTCCGGGGAAACGGACATTTGTCCGTCCAATGGCCGGGTGGACAAATGTCCGCCTATATTAGAGTATAGAGATAAAGAGATTAGAGATAAGAGTATAGAGAATAGAGAGGGGGATAAGACACACACCTATGGGAGATACCAGAATGTATTTCTATCTTCTGTAGAATTAGCAGAACTCCAAACGGAACTCCCCACCCTCTGGGAACAGTACATTGAGCGGCTGTCCGAGTATATGAAATCCAGCGGAAAAAAATATAAAAACCATGCCGCCACAATCCGGTGTTGGGCGAATGCCGACAAAAAGAAAGAGAAACCGCCTGCCCGGAACCGTGATTACAGCGTAGAAGAAGGAGAAACCATATGATAGAGATTACCGCAGAAGTCCGGGCGGCCATTGACAGAGCCGCCGGGGATATGGAGCTTGCCGGGGACGAATACATAGAACCGGCAGACGGGCTGATTCACTGTAAGAAATGTCGTGGCAGCCGCCAGACCGTTGTGCCGAGGTTCGGAGGCTCCGGCTATTTCATGCCCCGCTGCCTCTGCCCCTGCCAGCAGAAAGCGCAGGAGGAACGGAAAGCCATGGAGGAACAGAGGGAACGCATGAAGCGTGTCAAACGCCGGAAGGCACAGGGGCTTCAGGACAGATACCTTTATGATTACACTTTTGCCAACGATAACGGCCAGAATCCCGTCATGGAGAAGGCACACGCCTATGTGGAACATTGGAAGGAGGCGTACCGGGACAATACCGGCCTTCTGCTCTTTGGTGACGTGGGAACCGGGAAATCCTTTTTTGCAGGCTGTATCGCCAATGCCCTGCTTGACCGTGACGTGCCAGTACTGATGACAAATTTCCCGTCTATCCCGGATTCTCGAAAACGTGACGATGAATTTTCGCCACACTTAGCCGAACCACCTGAATTTTATTGACAAAACC
>NZ_CALPCY010000081.1:0-15669 GCF_943193115.1 Otoolea muris | reverse complement strand
GTTTGTGCCTTTTTTATGGACTAAAGTATTGATTTTTCAAGGTTCAGCACACCAATCGGTGTGGGAAGTTTGAGTATAATACATACAATCGCTTCCGCAATCAGTACCGCAAATATGACAGGCGTTGATACAAAGTACGGGCTTAGACGGTTGTAAAAGTCTGTCATAATCTTTCCTTCCGGCACCTTAAACTGATACAGCCACCGAAAGACCATAGGTACAGGAATAAATGTGCTGATATTCAGCCCTAATGGTTTCATCATAATGGCATCACTTAGGTGCAATGCAAATCCAAGCAGTGTATAGAAGAAAGCGATTATGACAGAAATTATATAGGACTTATTGCACCAGACCACAAGGATAATACATGGCAGAGCTGCCGCCCAAAGTAAAATACCTGTACAAAATGTAAGGAACAGCTGTAAAGCCCACCCATTTAAAGAAATACCCTGTGCAAGAGCAATTAAGATACCAATACAAAAGCCTAACAGTTCATAAGCAACTGAAAACAGAAAAAGTACAGTAACCTTTGCTATGACTAAGTGACTTTTTGAAATTGGAACGCAAAGAAGATTTTTTAAGGTGTCGTTATCGTGTTCTTCAAAAAACAGGTTAGCAGCTATAATTACTAATATCGGGATCAGAAGTAAGAAACCGCTTTCCTCACGCACACTGCTCATAACATCTGCTAAACTTCCCTCTGATAAAAGCATAATATTAAAAACAGGGAATAAAACAGCCGTAAAGAGAGCGATTTTAAACAAGCCTTTCCGTTTCAACTTCCAAAATTCACACTTTACAAGATCAAGCAATCCCCTCACCCCCTGTTACACGCTTGAAATAATCTTCAAGGCTTTCTTCGCAGACATAGGCTTCTGATACGGTAAGCCCATTTTCGACAAAAGCTGTTACAATATCTCCAACTGAAATATCTAAATTATGCAGACGCATTTTGTGGTCGTCCTGTATAGTAAACTGCGTTTCATGGAAATTGCGTTCTAAAATCCTTGCCGCCTGTGTTGTACTGGAAACAGTAAAACGGATATGCCTGCTGCTCTTTGTTTCCAGCTCTGCAAGGCTTTCTTCCTCCAATAATGCACCGTGGTCAATAATTCCTATATCATCAGCCAGCAATGCAATTTCGGAAAGAATATGGCTGGAAATCAATATCGTTTTCCCCCTTTCAGTACAGAGGTCACGGATAAAAGAGCGCACTTCTGCAATTCCAATCGGGTCAAGACCGTTAATCGGTTCGTCCAAAATCAAAAGCTCCGGGTCGTGCATAATGGCAAGGGCAATCGCCAATCGCTGCTTCATTCCAAGCGAATATTGGGAAAACAGCTTTTTGTCTTTATAGGGAAGCCCCACTAAATCAAGTGCATTTTTAATTGCATTGCGGTTCGGCACTCCCCGCAGGGCAGCAAAAATACGCAGGTTTTCTGTGGCGGTTAGATTTGGATAAAATCCGGGTGATTCAATCAGACAGCCAATCCGGGGCAACAGCTTCTTTTCATTTGTCCGCAGGGGCTTTCCCCAAATTGTAACTTCCCCGGAAGTGGGCTGTGTCAACCCAAGCAGCATTTTCATTGTCGTTGTCTTTCCGGCTCCATTCCTGCCAAGCAGACCATAGATACGCCCTTGCTGGACATGGATATTCAAATCTGCAACGCTTTTCTGTGTTCCGTATTGTTTGGTAAGATTTTTTGTTTCAATTACATATTTGCTCATTGCAATCCTCCTTGTTTTGCGAAGCAAAATGCGACTGCCCTTGCAGGAGCAGAGGATTTTACCTCCTTTTCATATTTGCTATTCTATCACGCTAACCTTGCCAAAACCTTGCCGAAACCTTGCTTTTTTCATGCTTTTACAGTTAAGCGAAATTTGACAAACTGAAAAATCCCCGTATTATTACAGGGATTTCGGAAGTAATAAGGTAAATGTAGTCCCCCTATCGGGAGTGCTGTCAACGGTAATTGTTCCTTTGTGAGCAGCTACAAGTTCTTTTACGATTGATAAGCCTAATCCATTTCCACCAGCAGACCTTGACTGATCGCATTGATACATTCTTTCAAAAATATGTGGCAGGTGATCGGGAGATATTCCTTTTCCATTATCTGTTATAGTGATTTTAGCTTGCAGATTATCTTCAAAAACATGGAATACTATTTTACTTCCCTTGCTATGGATAAGGACATTCTGCAACAGATTGTTGAGGATGCGGCTATAAGCGTTTGCATCTATACGCATAAGATATTCTGCTTCCGGTATATCAAACGCATAGTCAAAATTACTATTTTCTAAAACAGAAATCCAATCAACTATAATATTCCGGGATAATTCGTTTAGGTCTAAAACTTCAAAATGAAAAATCTGTTCTCCGGAATCCAGCTTCACCCATTCAAAGAGATTTTCTACAAAATGCTTTAAGTAATGAGCTTTCTCAAATGCGACATGGACGTATTCGTCTTTTTCTTCTCCTGCGACTATCTTACATTCGATTGCTTCCAAATAACCGACCAGAGAAGCAAGAGGAGTTTTGACATCGTGGGAGATGCTGGTCATTAACCTCTTGTATGCCTGTTCAGACTGTTTTTGTCTGATAAGCTGCGTCTGGCTATTCATTGCAATCTCATTAATTCCATAGCAGATTTTTCTTGTCATATCATTTTTCTTAGTCAGCATACGGCGGTTTAAGTTCCCAGATTTTATATCTTCAAGCGCTTCCTCAATAATAGACAACTGCCCCCGTACACGCCTGAGTTTTGTGAAAAGAAATAGGATTACCAACAAAGCTATGCAAAACATAATCAATAAAAATGGGTTAATACTCATGTCAAGCCTCCCTGTTAAAACGGTAGCCAACGCCACGGACAGTCAAAATGTAAAACGGATGTTCCGGATCTGGTTCAATTTTTTTCCTCAATTTGCTGATAAATGACATGATATTACTGTCGTCAAAAGCATATTCTTCCGCCCAAACCTGCGTATAAATCTGCTTTTTTGTAAATACTTTACCCTTATTTGATGCCAGAAAAGAAAGCAGGTCAAATTCTTTTCCCGTAAGCTCAATCTGTTCATTCCCTTGAAAAACAAGGCGGTTAAGGCTGTCAATCGTCATCCCCTGAAACGTCATGCAGTCTGTTTCAGGACTGGAAACAGGATTAAGCAGGGTATAACGCCGGATTAAGGAATTTACCCGTGCCATAAGCTCATTAATGCTAAATGGCTTTGTCAGGTAATCATCCGCCCCCATCCGCAAGCCTGACACTTTATCTTCTTCATCGCTTTTTGCAGTCAGCATAAGGACAGGAATATTGCTTGTCTGTCTTATTTGCTGCAACACTTGAAAACCATCTAAATCGGGCATCATAATATCAAGAATAATAAGTGAACAGCTATCTTTATCTTCCTCCAATATCCGCAGTCCTTCTATGCCACCATTAGCAACAACCACACTAAGATTTTCCTGCTCAATACACTTTGCCATAAGCATACAAAGCTCTTTATCATCATCAATAATCAAAACCTTATTCATGTCTTTTCATCCTCTCTTCTCTTATGCGGGCATCTGCTGGTTTCTCTGCATCTTTTGGTATCATCCAAACCCTGCTAAACCTAATTGCTCCGGCTACCCTTTCCTCTAAACATAAGCGTTGTATTCTCCGTTCCGAAATCCCCCATTTTAAAGATGCTTCTTTTACCGATATATATTCCATTTCTATCCCTCCATCTTTTATCCAATACTAGACGTTTAAACGTCTAATATCAAGTAGAAACTCATTTTTTCTAAAAATTTAATAATTTGCGACACACCCTCCGGGAGTGTCGTAGGTAGAATAGCAAGCACTGCACATGTCCGGACACATGGGCGAAATTCCCCATACTTCCCTCCCGTCCGTATGATTAAATTTCCATAGGGAAGTATCCCTAACCCTCTTTGCTTTTCTTTCCTCTTTTTCTCTGCAAGTCCTTGACCTTCCCACGCAGATTTGCTACAATAACACATGGATAATTCTATCCAAAACAACTGAACAGACACGAAACCAGACTGTTGTAAACCGGACAAGTTACAGCAGTTTTTTTATGCCCAAAAGCAGAAAGGACAAAGCAAAAATGGCAAACAGGACAAGAACCAACCGGAATGAATTTCACTTAGATGACAAGGAGCAGTACATCCTTGACGAGAAGTTTAGGCTGTCCGGCATGAAAAGCAAATCGGCTTTTATTCGGAAGTTAATTCTATACGGATATGTCTATGACGTGGATTACAGTTTTTTACGGGAATACAATACGGAGCTTGGACGGATCAGTTCAAGTCTGAACCAGATTGCAAAGAGGATTAACAGCACAAACCACGTCTATCAGGAAGATATGGACGAAGTAAAGGAGTTGATGAAACAGGTATGGCAATCACAAAAATCCATGCTGTCACAGCAACCGTTGATAGAGCGGTAGCCTACATATGCAGCCCGGATAAAACAGACGGAAGCATCTACATTTCTTCCTACGCCTGTGCGCCGGAAACCGCAGCGATTGACTTCAAATACACCTTAGACCACTGCCGGGAAAACAGCCCCAATAAAGCCTATCATCTGATACAGGCTTTCGCTCCCGGTGAGGTCAGCTTTGACGAAGCGCACCAGATCGGGAAGGAACTTGCGGACAAGGTTTTAGAGGGGAAATATTCTTATGTTGTCACCACACATATTGATAAAGGTCACGTCCATAACCACATTATTTTCTGTGCCGCCGACAACATAGAACATGACAAATACCATGACTGCAAGCAGAGCTATTACCGCATCCGAAAATTAAGTGACGAGCTGTGCAGCGAGCATAATCTTTCTGTCATTATCCCCGGTGGGGAGCGTGGGAAAAAATACAACGAATGGCAGGCGGATAAAAGCGGGACAGCATGGAAAACGCAGATAAGAAAAGACATCAACGCCGCCATAAAAGCATCGTCTACCTATGAAGAATTTCTGCTCCTGATGCGGGCGAAAGGCTATGAGATAAAAGGCGAAACTTTTGGGGAAGACGCCCTCAAATTTATCTCCTTCCGTCCACTTGGCAAAGACCGTTTTGTGCGTGGCAGCATCAAGTCACTCGGAAAGGAATACACGAAGGAGCGCATCAAAGAACGGATTGAATTAAAGCGAGAGCGAAAAGCAGTTATCCCGAAAAGGGATTATGCAGACAGGCGGTTGATTGACACCTCTGACGAGAAATTTCAGAACAGTCCGGGACTGCAAAGGTGGGCGGCGGTGGAGAATTTAAAGATTGCTGCACAGGCATACAATGAGATAGGTTCCATCGCAGAACTGGAGCAAAAAATCTCTGCCGCTTCCGCCACCGGAAAAGAAGCAAAGCAGACCGTCCGCAAGCTGGAAAACCGCATCAAAGACCTTGCGGAAATCATTAAATATGCGGAACAATACAAAGCCAACAAATCCTACCATATTTCCTATAAGAAATCGAAAAACCCTGACGCATATTTCCGCAGGCATGAGAGCCAGATCATCCTTTATGGCGGCGCAAGGCGTATGCTGGAACAGGCGGGCATCCCCTTAAAAGGCTTGAACATTGACAAGCTGAAAGCGGAATATCAGGAGCTGACCGCACAGAAAAAAGAACTGACCGTCACATACAAAAACTGTGAAAAAGAGCTGAAATCGCTGAACCGGAAACTGGAGAACCTGAACCAGTATTTAGGGCGCACAGAGCCGACAAAAAGCGCACAGGAACAGCCTGACCGGGATAATAACCCTTCCCGGTAATTCCCTGTCTGAAAAAGGCTTTAAAAGCAAAAGAGCATCGTGGAAATGTGCATAACTCCCCATTCCGCTATGGACAACACCATTCACAGCATGTGGAAAAGCAAAGGGCAGCTTTCCCACATCCTGCAAACAGTGTTGCCCACAGCTCCATAAGACGGGGAGTTATACACATTACGCACAATGCCGACTGCGGCGGAATCCCGCCCATTCCTTCCTACTTTATTATATAAATTTAAAAAAATTCTTGTAAACAAGACCATATTCCTGTAATATAGTCTATAAATCTGCAAAAAAAAATAGGAGCGCCGAAGCACCCCCATTTCCTAAACCCTCTTGCAAAATTCGCAGTGTTGGTTTATAATCATCTTAGAAGCCGAAGGATATTAACGTGTCCGACGGTTGCACAATCGGAAACTTATAAAGCGTAAAAAATACGGATTACAAGGCTATCCTCTATGGCAGTAGAAGATAGCCTTTTCCGTTACTTGCGGTTGTGTTTATTGTCTATGTATGTCAAGGCTGCAAAAATCACCAGCACCAACGTAAGCACTTCTAACGTATTCATACCGACCTCCTTTCCGTTTCCAGAAAGGACAACCGCAGACTATCCCTACTCGTTCTAATCTGACTAAGAGAATTATAGCACGTTATGTCGAATAATGCTATAAAAGATTTGCGTCAATCACTCCGCCGCTTCCAATGCCACCTCTGTAAATTCCGCATCGCTCATGGTTTCCAGTTTCCCTAAAACCTGTCCGGCAAGCTCCACCATGTCACTGTCCTGTATATGGGGAATCACATTCTTTATGTCGGCAATCATGCCCGTCCTGTCCTGCCCCTCAAACACACACATCAAATTGATTTCTTCCACTGTAAATTTATCCATCGCTTATATCTCCCTCTCTGATTTTTTCTCTGTTCCCTTTTCAGGGACTTCCTTATCTGACTTATCCCTCTGCTCGATGACCGCTTTTTTCTCCGCCAGTTTTTCCTTTATGGAAATTCTGCCTGCTTGCTTTTCTTCTTTTGGCTTCTCATTGTTTAGGACGTTATCAATCATGTTATAGTTACATTCTTCCAGTTCCTCAATCTTTGCAAGCGGCTTGTTCTCCGGCGGTATCCGGTTGAAAATGGCGATTGCTTCCTCCACGCCTGCGATATTCTCATGGTATTCTCCGAAATTATGAAACTCCCCGCACTCCGCCACTGTAAGGGTGACAGCCGTCTGTTTTCCCTCCTGTGCCTGCTCTGCGGCTTTCTCCTGCATGGCGGCTCGTTTTTCCGCAAGATAGGCTTCCACACCCGGAAGGTACTCCCCAAGCGTCCCGGTCTTTCCTTCTGTAATGGGATTGATGTCTACCTTAACGCCGCCGATTGTAAAACCGTCCTCGTTAAAGGCATTGAACAGATCATCCTCGCTTTCCCTTCCCCGGTACTCCACCACCACATCAAGGTCAGAAGCAGCTTCCTCCAAACCTCTGCACCGGCTTCCGGATACTGCTACATCAACAAGCTCTATATTTATCCCATACTCGTCAATTTTGGACTGCAAATAAGCGTAGACACTCTGCTCTATATCCTTCTTTTTTTATTGCTGTACGCCCGTCAGGGTGGGACGTACAGCCTGCGAATTAAATATTTCATAAGCTCTCCTTCCCACTTCTGGACAAAAAGTCCAAAAGCTGTTTTTTATCCTATAAGCACCCGGAACGGATACAGGATTCGTATTCTTCCAGTCCTGCGCCTGCGTCCTCCCCGTATGACAGCTTTATGTCACAGAAGTCATGCAGTGTGCCGGATAACAGGAAATCCTTATAAAACCTTGCAAAATCGCCGCAAAACTTTTCTATGATGCGTGTAAAATCATCATTCTCACGATATTCATAGTAAATCCGCTTCCCGCCAGTGCTGCCAAGCATATCCGTAAGCTGGTAACTAAGCTCCCCTGTCTGCTTGACGGAAATCTGCATCAGGTTATAGTCATTCCGCAGCTTAAAATAGGAACTGTGGAACTTTGACGATACTGTAATGTTGGGATTCTCCCCCAACTCCGCACAGACCGCCGCCAGCCTTTTCAATAGCTCCGCTGTTGCTTTTTTCTGGAACTCTCTTTTTTTCATTACATCCTCCATTCTGCTTCTGGACAAAAAGTCCAAAAGTTACTTAAACGCAAAAAGGGCAGCTACAAACCGCTGTTTACGGTCTATAACTGCCCTCACGCTGTTTCTGGTATTTAATTATCTGTACCGGATTACCGGACACTGCTTTGTCTTTTTCCCTACTTTCCTCCGTTCCAGAGCGAAAACCATATCCCCGGTACGCTCAAAATATCCGATGTCTTTTTTCCAACTTATGCCGCATTTGCAGTGCTGTAACCCGATAAACTGCTGTTTCATCTTCCTTCCGCAGTTCGGGCATACTTTTTTGCTCCTGCCTATCTGCTTTACTTTCGGCTTGTCGGCATCTTCTTTCTTTTTCTCTTTCTTTTCCGGAAGCCCGTTCTCTGCAATCCTCGTTTCATAACGTGGCAGACGGTAAAGGTACAGGCTGTATACTTCATCAAAAGAAGCCTTTTCCGCTATCCCCTTTACCCTCTGGTAAATCTGCCCCACAATTTTTTCACAGTCCTCTCCTTCCGGCATCCTGCCATGCTCCCTGTAATAATCACAGGTCTTTTCAAACATACCGTCTGCTATTCCTGCTTTCTGCTTCTGCTTTAAGTCTTTATATGTCCTGTCTGCCCTTTTCAGGCGCTTCCTGTTTCCCAAACACACCACTCCTTTACCCTGATACGGTCTATTTTAGCAGAAAACGCCCCGAAATTGTAAAAAATATCTGCCACCTAAGCGAAAGCATCTTCACACCGGGAAATAAAATATTTCTTCTTTTCCAAGATTTCCTCCTGCCTGTCTTTGGAAAGCGACCTGAATATCTCGTCATAGTCAAGCTCCGCAAGCGGCGTACCCAAAACAGGCGTTAAGACCTCATGTTCATACCATATCCGCCAGAGTTCCTCAAACAGTTCCATGCTGTCCGAAAATGCCATTGCCGAATCAAAGCCTTCTCCCTCACTGAACCATTGCAGACGGACAAAGCCGAACCTCCCGGCATCCGCCACCATTACATCTGCCAGCTCATACAGCTCCGCAAACGCATCCGCCACTTTCCGGCATTTTGCCCGCTGTTCTTCCGTAATATATTTTTCCGCCATAGCGCACCTCCTAACTCACTTCTGGACAAAAAGTCCAAAAGCTATTGATTCTATTTTAAACAGTAGATTGTGCAAAGGTCAGCGCATAACACGCCTTCCCCATATTTTACAGTGTCAAACAAAAGGCACTGGAACAGCACGTCACGCACACCCGCAAGGCTGACAATGCCCTGTTCTTTTTCTGAAAAGCCTGTGCCGGGAATATCCATACCTGCCGATGCCGCCCGCCTTGCCGAGATACAGTGCGTATAAAGTCCGAGGATATATTTATCCGACATGGGGAAAACAAAGGTTTCCTGCCCGTAATATGTCACCCTGTATTTCTCCTGTTCCCCGTCCGGCAGCTTAAAGAAACACTGCACTGTTTCCAGATAAGTATGCCCGTCAAAATCCGGCTTTATTTTCTTTCCGTAATGACTGATTGCGGAAAAAATGCAGTTCCGGTCAAATATGGAATAAGTTCGCTGAAAATCCGGCTTCCTGCCCCTGATGTTCATATAAACATTGCTCCCCGTCCCATTTACGGCAAATTTCCCATAATCGCCTGTCCGCAGCAGATAGGACAATACCTCCAGCAGCTTTTCTTTTGACGCAATCTCCTGATAGGGGGAATCGCCAAACTCTATCCCCACAAACTTTAACTGGCAGCTCCCCTTTGCGATCTCCCGTTCCATTGCCCGGTCAATATCCCGCATGGATTCCATTTATCCATCTCCTTCCGCTTTGGACTGGAACAGTCCTTTTTCTTCCCAACCGCCGCCATACATATCATGCTGAACTAACTGCTGGTAATAATGGTTCATGGTATTGGGGGCATTATAGAGGGCAGTCACCATGTATGCCCTGATGTTGGCTATTTTTGTTGTGGTTTCCTTCATACACCCAATGACATACTCCAAATGGGAACTGTCCAGCTTTAAAAACTTAGACTTTACAAGCTCATAAGGGTAATCCTCCCCATTCACCTTTACCGTCCTGCGCTTTACACACACAATCTCGCATATCACCTCATACAGTTCCTCATACAGACCTTTTTCACTCCAATCGCCATATTTCATGTGATGCTCATACTCAATATTTTTCTTAATGATTTCCATGTAGGCGCTGGCTTCATCCATCACATCAATCATACCATTGTCCGGCTTGCCCGGTTCCTGTTTTTCTGCTTTACTATCTGATTGATTGATAGGATTGGTATAACTCAGATCAGTATAATTAGTATTGTTATAATTAGGGTTCGATTCCCGAACTTCCGCAAGTTCGGTTTCCGAATTTCTTGAAGTTTGGTTTCCGAACTCCTGCAAGTTCGGTTTCCGAATCTCTTGAAGTTCGATTTCCGAACTTCTTGAAGTTTGATTATCGAACCTCTTGAAGTTCGGTTTCCGAACTTCTGCGGAATTGTCAGCATTATCAGGGTTTTCCAGCTCTCCGCCCGGTTCTTTCCCGGTATCCAGTGTCGCAAAATTCTTCACATAGATGATGTCCGGCTTGCCCAGTCCCCTCCTTTTCTTCTCAATCAGACCGATTCCCTTTTTGCTGTCAAGCTCCGCAATCACTTTGGCACATTTCTCCCTTGCGCATCCCAAATCCTCCATTATGTTATCCAGGGTGTAATGGATATACACCCTGTTTTCCTCGTCAAGCCAGCCATTCTTGATTGACAATGCCAGCCTGTCAAGCATCAGACCATAAAGGAGCTTTGCATCGCTGGACAACTCTTTAAACCTTGCGTCTTTTATCAGCAGCCTCGGAACCCGGTAAAAAGAAAACTGTTCCGCTTCGATGCCATAATAATAGTCAAATTTTATTGTGCCATCCACGCTGATGCACCTCCCCTCTATTGTCTTTTCTTCCATTCATCCAATAGCTGAATGATGATGCCCTCTATTTCCTCACTGCTGCAGTCCTCCGCAAAATATTCGCTGATCTTGTCCGCTTTCAGTGTTACCTTCCGTTCCTTTGGCTTTTCCTCCGTCAGTATCAGGCGCACCATTGCAAGGGTAAGCTCCCCGGTCTTGCCATACTCTTTTATTTTTGCCGACTGCACCATGCTGACGTTACAGCCTTTTTCCTCTATGACTGCCTGCACCCACTGCTGTGCTTCCTCCGCCAGAAAGGAAATGTCAACGCCCTGTGAGAAACCGAGCTTTTTACCGTCCACCATAGCAAGGAGTTCATCAGTCAAACGGGAAAGCCAGATATACCGCTGTACCTTTTTAGCGTTTTCCCCGGCAGCTTCCCCGACCTCATCCAGTGTGTTTCTGCCTGACTTCTTCCCCTGATGCTTCATGGCTTCATATTTCATCTTGTAGGCTCTCGCCTTCTCACTCGGTAAAATATCTTCCCTCTGGATATTGGAATCCACCATGATTATCGTAGCTTCATCATCGGTGTAGTTGCGGACAACCACAGGCATCTCCGTCTTTCCGGCAAGCTCCGAGCCACGTTTGCGGCGGTGTCCGGCTATGATTTCATAGCCTCCACCCGCCCTCGGTCTTGCAATCCCCGGCACAAGCACCCCATACTGGCGGATACTCTCGGTTGTTTCCTCCATCTTCTCATCGTCCTCCACCCGGAACGGGTGGTCTTTGAACGTGTAAAGCTCTGCCAGTGGCGCATTGATAATCTGCTCTATCCCATTTTCCTGTGCGGTATTTCCACCGAACAAATCATCAAAACTTTCCAGAGCAACCTTTGATGCGCTTCTTGGTTTTGCGTTACTGCCCATCTGCAAGCACCTCCTTTGTCAGAGAATCGTAAGCTGACGCCACTTTCCCCTTTGGATCATGCTTGTAGATGCTGACGCCCTCCGCTGAAATCTCCGCCGCCCGGACGGAAATGGGAATGACATTGGCAAATATCCTCACCCGGCTTCCATAGGCTTCCTTCAGCATGGCGCTGATGTCCTTTGCGTAGTTCGTTCGGCTGTCCACCATTGTAAGCAGGATCCCTTCAATCTCCAGCTTCGGGTTAATCTGCCGCTTTACCTTTCCCACCGTCTTAATAAGCTGCTGCAAGCCTTTGACGGGCAGGTATGCCGCCTGTACAGGTATCAGGATACTGTCGGCGCAGGCAAAGGCGTTTATGGTAATCATGCCGAGAGAAGGCATACAATCAATTAAAATATAATCGTAACTCTCCCGGACAATCTCTATGTATGATCGGAGTACCGTTTCCCGGCTCATCACATTCACAAGGGAAACCTCCAGACCGGAAAGCTCAATGTTCCCCGGCATTAAGTCTATCCCTTCCTCATGGTGGAGGATACCTTCCCCCGGCTCTACTTCCCCGTCATTGATTAAGTTCCCCATAATGGTTGCAAGCGTGATTTCCAGACTGTCCGGCTCTGTAAAGCCTAAACTTGCGGTCAGACTGCCCTGTGCGTCCGCATCAATCAGAAGCACTTTCTTTCCCTGTTTTGCCAGCCCGATTCCTAAATTGCTTGTGGTGGTGGTCTTGCCCACATTATGTGAAGCTTCACATAACGTTGGTTATGAAAAGCTATACATTATGCAAAGTTAATGAAAGAAATCCTTATAAATAAAGGATTCTTTAGTTGATTTACTTTCCATAATCCATCAAGATTTAAGTGTATTTTATCAATTCGCTTAAGGAGGAACGCACGATGGAAAAATCAACTTTGCAGCAACTGATCAACCAAACCGGGGAAGCACTCGTACAGGCAGGTGCATCCAGCTATTACCAAAAAGTATTTAAAACTCTTACAAAACAGCTTTTGCTCTACTCCCACGAACAAGGTACTGATTCTTTCAGCATGGATTTCGGATTACAGTTTTTAGAAGACCATTATTCTATGTCATCTAAGATAGCGTTGAAAAAATGGTGTACCGCCTATTCCCGTTGTATAAATGCTTTGGCAGAATACCAGCGTTCAGGGAATGTAGTTCTTTATCTTGCCATGGATAAAAGAGCGTACACTTTCCCAGAGGGATTTAGATATAGCGCAGAAGCATATATTTCCCATCGAGAAGATATCGGGATAATAAAAAAATCAAATAAGATTTTCAGTTTATATCTGGAACGCTTTTTTGCGTTTTTAAGCAGGAAGAACATTGCTTCTTTAGATACACTGTCTCTCAAAGACGTTTTGGATTTCATGGCATCTTTGAACTGTTATGAAAAGCCAACCATAAATCATACAATGCGTGCGGTGCGCTATTATCTGAAATACTGCTATGAACATGGTCTTATGGAGCAGGAGATGTTTTCAAAACTTCCAAACCCTCATTACAACAGGCAGAGCCGATTACCTTCTTCGTATTCAGCGAATGAGGTGACGAAACTTCTTGATTCGATTGACCTTGGGAATCCTTGCGGAATCCGTGATTATGCAATCATTCTTCTGATTGCAAGACTTGGACTGCGCAGCAGCGATGTCGCAAATTTAAGGTTTTCCAATATCGACTGGGAAAGAGAAGTAATCCATTTGAACCAGGTAAAAACAGGAAATCCGTTTGAACTTCCTCTTTTAGAAGATGTTGGCGAAGCGATCATTAACTATCTGAAGAACGCAAGGCCTAAAACCGACTCGGATCACGTTTTTGTGAGGCAGCTTCCTCCTTATACGGATTTCAATCCGGGTGCGGTCGGCGCCCTTGTAAGGGTACGTCTCCAGAGATCGGGAATCCATCTTGAAGGGAAAAAGAAAGGCTCCCACACACTCCGCCACAGCCTTGCGAGCCGCCTGTTGGAGCATGAGATTCCGCTTCCGGTCATTTCAGAAATCCTGGGGCACACAACTACTGAAACTACGATGGCATATCTTCGTATTGATATCACCGAGCTTCGGAAATGCGCATTGGAGGTGGCAATCTAATGACAAGAATCAGAAAATCTCCATCCATGACAGGTTCATTTGCGGAAGTTGCCCAGGAATTCATTCAGTACAAAAGAAGCACAGGTTTTAAATATGCAGATGAACCGAAATGTTTATCCCGGTTTTGCCGTTTCAGTGAAGAACAGGGTGTCACAGAAATAAAAATATCCCGCTCCCTTGCAGAAAAATGGACAGCGCCCCGGGCAGGTGAATCCGAAAAAAGCCGGTCACACCGCATTACCTGCATAAGACAGTTTGCCATATACCTTAATAACCTTGGTTATGATGCTTATATCGTGCCGGAAGTGAAGGGTTTGAATCACAGTTCATTTGTACCATATATATTTACGCATGAGCAGATAGCAGCTGTGATCAAAGCCGCTGATGAAACAGAACCCAAAGAAGCTGCAAGAAATATGCATTTGGCGTTACCAGTGATCTTCCGGATTCTTTATGGCTGTGGGCTTCGTGTGTCAGAAGTTGTCGGACTTCGCTGCAGGGATGTGAATCTCGAAGATGGGATTCTTACGATCCGTGAAGCAAAGACTGACCGTGACCGGTATATCCCATTATCAGATTCCGTAAAAGAAGCCTGTATATCCTATGCAGATAAAATCTGGTGGGAAAAAGACAGCGACTTTTTCTTCCCTGCTCCTGATAAGACCATGATCAGCCCGATGACTATCTATCAAAGGTACCGCAGGTATCTGGAAGCGGCAGGGATTTCACATGGCGGAAAAGGGCAGGGCCCCCGTCTGCATGATGTACGCCATACATTCGCAGTTCATGTTTTACAAAAGTGGATCAGGGAAGAAGCCGATTTAACGGCTATGCTCCCGATTCTTTCCACATATATGGGGCACAAAACAATACGCTCAACAGCAAGGTATCTGCGCCTGACAGCGGAAGTTTATCCAGACCTGATGAGGGAAGTGGAAAAGTCATGTGCATACGTCATCCCGGAGGTATGCCATGAAGGAAACTGATTTTGCACAGTATTTAACGCAGTTCCTGTCAGTATATCTTCCCTGCCAGGTTGGCAGCAAACGTAATACCCAGTTAGCATACAGGGACTCATTCTCATTATTTTTAAGATACTGCAGAGATCAGGAGAACCTTTTGCCGGAAAAGCTGACAGTTGCAAAAATAAACAGGGATCTGATCCTCCGCTTTCTGCAATGGCTGGAAGAAGAACGTAACTGCAAAGCGGCGACAAGGAATCAACGTCTCGCTGCAATCCATTCATTTTTCAGCTTTTTAATGGTAGAAGAACCACAGTATATACAGCAAAGCCAGAAAATCCTGGCGATTCCAATGAAAAAAACGGATACGGTGCCACTCATGTATCTTCCATTGGATAGCATCAGGGGCCTGTTAGAACAACCCGACAGGACAACGATCCAGGGGAAAAGGGATGCTGTTCTGCTGTCACTTTTATATGATACCGGAGCAAGGGTTCAGGAACTTGTGGATCTAAAAGTTTGTGATGTTGCTTTAAATGATACTGTCACCATCGTACTGACAGGCAAAGGTGGTAAAAGCCGCATTGTTCCAGTCATGAGACCAACCGGGGAATTGTTGAAGCAGTATATGCAAGGTTCTGGTCTGGCTTCGCCTGTATATGGTCGCAATCCGTTATTTACCAACCGGAGCAATAAACCCCTGACGAGAGCCGGAGTGACATATATTTTGAAAAAATATGCTGCACAGGCTCAAGCAATGGGAATAAAGGATATATCCGATGAAATCACACCGCATTGGCTGAGGCATTATGGGGAGTGAAGTAAAATGGGGAGTCCTTTAAAAAAATCCCATATTTTCGTATGTTTCTGATAAAATCACTC
>NZ_CALPCY010000080.1:0-15767 GCF_943193115.1 Otoolea muris | reverse complement strand
GTTTCAAACGATATCTGTTTAAAATAATGATATATTTTTTTATAAGAAATATATGCAATGATATCACTTTCAGGATCCTCCACTATAAGCGCTATTGTTGGAGGATCCTGAGCATGTATACCGGCAGGATCCTTTGTTATTACATACCCAAATCCCCCATAGTTATTTAGCCTGACTGCATTATCATACAATTCATCCTCTGACAGCAACCGTCTATTCTCAAATTCTGCTTCCGTTGAAATAATTGGCTCTGTTTCAAAGGTAAGAAGACGGTAATCCTTCCTGTCAGGAAAATATATCTTTTCATATAATCCATCTTTTTTAGCTATTTTTAATATTCCGCCGCATGGCTTTTGTACAACGGAAGAATCACTCAAACCACATGCCGTTATATGCAGCAGGATCATGAAAACGGCAATACCTTTTCCTATCTTTAACATTCTCACCCTGCTCACCGCTCCGATATTCCGGGTGTCATGGAATTCTTTCCGCTCCGGGATTGAGATGCGCATGGGTACGATCCATCCGTCAAATCATGCGCATGATTTACATTAAAATCCAATGTATAATTTCCGTCGCTATCCTTCTTTACAATTACCTGGTTCACACTATACGCAGCGCCTTCGGCCAAACGCAGGATTGCGCTCATATTTTCCGGAACTATGACCGCCGGATTACTGCCCAGCACTTGTAAAAGCAATTCCCTGAAATCCGGCGTAAGCTGTACATTTTCCTGTGACAGGGGAGAATATGTCTCTGGCTGCGTTCCCTTTACATATCTCACCTCCCCATATCCATTAAACTCATTCCCCATATAAAAGAAACTTTGATTTTTAGCCATTATCCTTTCCTCCCGAATGCCACACAATCTTTAGCTTGTCCATATAGTTCCCATATAAAAAAAGTATTTCATCCTCTAAATATACTGCGCTCCATGCCAGCAAATCCATGCATCCCTGGGCCATACAGGTATAACTGTCTTCAAATACATCCCTGTCATCCTGTAATAAAATCCGCTTAACCCCCAGTAGCTCGTACTCTTCCAGACGCAGAAATTTTTTTCTCAGAATCGCTTTACTCTCCTCCAGCGCCTTTTCTATATCCTGATGAAGCGGTTCAGGATACCAGAATACCTGCTTTTTACTCTCGTCTAAATACAATTTGTCATTGCTTATCCCAAGCGCCATCTGATAACTTTCCGTATAACCGCTGCTCAGGAGCGGCATAAGGTAAATATATTTTATTTTTCCTGTTTCCTGAATTTCCTGTTCCTTTATCTGCCGGCTGAGTAAATCCTTCAGCCGGCGCCTGAAGGCTTCCATAAGCTTCTTCTGGTTTTTATTAAGATATATTCTTTTATGTTGTTTTCGGTTATCCCGAAAATCTTTTATGTATTCCTCTATCTCCTTTGATCTGTCCATTTTTCAAACATGCTCCTGGTTCACATTCTCTCCTCTGCTGCTGAAAATATGTTTTCTATAATTTCCAGCCATTTATCTTTATCCTCTGTCTTACAGGAAAATAAACTGTATAATACAGATTTTCTCATTTGGATCAAATAAACCCGGTTAAAGCTCTGTCCATCCAGATGATATCCCCTGTACCCGAACCAGATCATTTCATTCCCCTGCTCTGTCTGTGTATGTTCCTCTTCACCGATTTTGAGAGACGGGTTCATATTACAGACAGCGCCCTGAAACTGGCTGCTCATATGCTGCAAGGCGCCTTCATGGAGCACAACAGGCAAAATATTAAAACAGAGATTAACTGTAGAGTCAAGGCTTGTCAATATAAGCTGCGGGGCATTTTTAGAGGGGTACTTGATATCTTTTATATCCTCCGGCATTACTGCAAACTGATCCGGCAGCGGTATAACCATACCGGATTTTAAAATCTCTTTTGGCGTAAATGTAATCAGCTCCTCTCCTGCATACATACCGGTTTCTAACGTAGTATGCTTTTGGCGCTCCAGTTCCCATCTGGCCTCTAATATCTCTTCATCCATATAATCCATAATTTTACTATGCTCCTTTTCCTTTCTGTCCGGCCAAATACCTGATAAGTGAAAACGAGAATCACTCAAGCGGTATTTTTTTCAATATATCCTCATTAAGGTATTCCTTAATTTTGTCCAGCGCAATCGCATATTCATAAAACTCGCGTCCGCTGACAACAACAAAAACGAAATTATCTTCACTTATATAATAACGCCCTCCCTTGAGGCCAGGATCCGGAGGGATGGAACATATAAAAGGGGAATGGGGATCGGAAAAGGAGTAGTTACCTTTCACCCCTTCCCAGCTTGTTATACTCTCAAACTGATCCGTTGCCAGCAGATTATAGACTGCATCCTCATCCTTAACAATATCGCTTATCTCAATTTTTTTTGCTTCGTTTGTATCGATATTAATTGTTCTAAAGCATCTTGATGTTATATTAACGCTTGGCCCTCTTCCCTGATAAACAATGCTGATAAATGAATCGCTGAGATATTTTATTTCATATTCCCAATATGCAAAAATGGGGGTTCCAGGATGGTCTTTTTCTACCGATTCCTTCGCTTTATTTATGGTTGCAAACACATCCTCTTCGATTAACTGATTTACCTCTTCATACCGCTCCTTGTTTTTTCCGGTAAAGACAGGATACATCACTTCAATACCATCCGGCTGGGTTCCATAGAAGTTCTTATTACATATTCCCATGCCTGATATACGAAAACTGTCTTCCAATCCAGCCATATTGCTTACATTTTTTCCTAATATCATTAAAATCAGTACACTGCAAAGAAATAGTTTTTTCATTACTTATAAAACCCCTCCCTGATATTCAGCATTTCTATTTGGAATTATTATTTGATTAAGCTTTTATAAACATTATAATATTCCGTTCTCTCTGATAAATGTGATTCTTCATCAGGAGCACTGGCTTTCCCATAAATAATATCCGTAATTTCATAAACCGTTGCCCCTCCGTCACATTTTCCATTTAAATCATATAAATTAGCGCCCCCTTTCTGACTTTCAAATATCGACCACTGATCTCCCGATAATTTATATTTATCGGAAGCTGTATGCGGCTTATATATGCTCCAAAAGAATCCCGCTGATTCCCAAAAATAATTTTTTCCAACATATAGCGCGCCATCGCTCATGATTTTAGGATCCCCCATATAATCACTGAATTTCTGATAAGCATCCCTTCCTGTAATCTGCAATGCGCCGGCTCCCTTATACCTGTGTCCATCTCCTGAACCCGGAATATTTCCCAAAAGGTTGTCCGGCCTTTCATATTTTTTGAAATCCTCTATTGGATCATTCGTATAACGTTCAACAGGGGCATATCCTTTCTCCGACTCAACTCCGCATTGGGCTAAAAAATGGCGCACCCTTTCAGCATTTAAATTGATCTTATAAAAATCCATCACCCGGTTCAGCTCATCGATATCTTTCTGTTCGATTCTGCGCCCGTGATCCGGATCAACATAATCCGGCAGAGAAGTTTCCAGGTTATATGTAGTTACATCTCTAAACGACCATTCAAGTCTCGGATCGGACATTTGTTCAAGGGTAACGATCACTTTTTTAATTTCTCCAACCGCGGGAATTTCCACGACCCGGATCAGTCCTCCATAAAGGCATGTCAGACAGTCTCCGTTTGATAACGCGTCAAGATACCTTCTTTCCTGATAATCATATATCTTTAACGTTTTAAATCCTGTTGATTTCCAACTCTCATCCAACAGGGGAATACATTTGGGCATTTCATTTATCCTGTTGGATGTCTGACCCACAATGGCCGTTTTTCTTGACGGCAAATTTTCCGCTGCACTTTGCCTGCAGCCTCCAAACGTATATATGTTTTCATTGATTTTACAATCTTTGCAGTGTCCTACAGGAGCGCCGGCAGCGTCTGTGACCCCGTGATCCTCCAGCATGTCAAACTTTGCCAGCTTTGTTCCCATATTACACCACAATATAGAATCCCTTTTGACAAACTTTCTTTCTTGTTGAAATTGCCCATAAAACTGATAATGTCGGCTCATCAGCTCTTTTACAACTTCCTGATTATTACTGCCGGCGCCTGATGTGTCTTCATCCGACAGATATTGAAAACAGAAATTCCCAATAAATTCTATCTTATTTTTCTTCTCATTTCCCATACATTTCTCCCTTATCAATTGCCTTTTCTTACATTTGGGCAAGCTTGATTTCGTCCGGCGTACACACCGTGATACTCCTGGCCTTTAACCGCACTTTCCCCTTTGCCCTGACCTTTATTTTCTTTGGCGTGCTGGCCGAAACACTCCCGTCGCCGAGCGCTACTGTATGGCCTCCCCCTCTGGAAAAGCTGAGCGAATCCTGATACAGGCACATGGAATTTCCATCTTCTGTATTTAATGTTTTATCCCTGTGCTCAAGCCCTTCCCGCTCCGTATGATTCAGACAGTGGATGACAGCCCCGTTCGTTTCTCCTGCTTCCAAAAAATACAGCAGCGCTCTTGCGCCCCTTTCCGGCATGGCATAAAAAGCATTTCCCGTTTCCGGACGCCAGGGATAGAAAAATTCTCCGGTTTCTTCCCCGTTATCAAGATCCAGGGCAAGTTTCACCGTCTCATCCTTAACATCTGTAATGGTTCCCCAAAAACCCTGTCCCGCCGGATGGGCGCTGTCCCGGTTTTCTGCCTCATAAGTCGTTTTGTCTTCTAAAAGATAAGTAAAAAGCAATTCCCCGCGTCTGTAATTCCCCTCTACCGCCATTACGGTTACATTGCGTCCCATATATGTCATCCGATCGCCGATTTTATAAAATTCCCTCCCCTTTACCTGAAAGCGTACCCGCCTGTCTTTTCCAAGACTGTATAACTGCATGACACATTCTTCTTCTGAAAGCGGAGAGACTGTTTTTCCGTTTCTCATCCCAAACCAGAGATTCGGTTTTCCCGTTTCTATATCAGGGATCACAAAATTCCCCAGGCGGCTTCCCATACGTCTGGCAAACTGCCAAGGCGTCTCTTTATAGTAAATAACCGGGCTTTCTATTTTTTTATCGCTTTCCCGGTTTCGTATTACCTGCCCTCCATTTGCCTGGACGATTTCTCTGACTACTTCCCCATAGGTTCTGGAAGTATCCTGGAACGAACGCTCTCCCTGCCTCTGATCCAACAGGCAGGAAGCGGAAACTGCCAGGAGGCGTATCCTGTCTGTGTTCCCCTCTCTTTTCACTTCTGCCTGGCTAATATATCCGTGAAACAGGATCTGTTTTGTTGTCCCTTCTTCTGCCGATATTTTAATATGGCTGTTATAAGCCTGTCCCGGCCTCCATCCACAATTGCTGTCTATATAACCATCCATAGTAAACTGTGCATGGCAGTCTGCTTTCCAAATGAAAGTAAAGCCTGTAACCTGGCGCAGAGGAATTTCCGCTTCTGCTTTTAAAACTTCCGTAATATTGAATTCCATTTTTCTCCTCCTGAACCGTTCCTGCATTACAGCCGGATTCTCGCCCCGCTCATTGACAGATCACCGCCGAGATCCATTTCTGTGTCACCCTGTTTTAACCGGATCCGGTTTGGCGCATTCACCTCTATCGAAGAACCCGAGCTGGATATACTAAGATTCCCTCCGGCGCGCAGGCTTATAGAACCATTGCTGATCATCTCAATTCCATTATCATCGGACAGTTCAATATACGTTCCATCATTATTGGTAAGTAAAATGGAATCCGGGGAAAGACGGATTTCCTTTCCCTCTTTATTTCTCCAAAATTTCCGTTCCGGACGCGTTCTGAGCGCTGATCCACTTTCATGGTATGCGCTCGCTACATATGCATCCTCCTCTCTGTCTCCTGGAAAGTACAGCCTTACCGTATCCCCAATTTCAGGCATGCAATACCATCCTGTTCCATCCTGTGAGGAATATACCGTAGAATAAGAATACCAGCGGACGCCCGCTCCTTCTTTGTTTTCATCGCTGTGTATCCTTATCTGAACTTTTTCATTTTGTACTTTCGTAACTGTACCTGGCAATGAAACTCCTGTCAGTGATTCATTATAAAGCCGGAAAGTCCGCAGGCCCGGACGCGGTTTCATATAACAGGTATGATAAACCTCATTTCCACGCAGTTTGGTCTGAATTTTCCAAATATATCCTTCTATATGATTGATGACCGCCTTTTCTCCCAGTCTGTGGAACTCCCGGCTCTCCCAGATATAGCTGACTGTATCTTCTGTCCGCACCTCCAAATCCCGCCCCCGTTTGGCCCAATATTCCTCAATCTCACATCTCATCTGGTATTCATCTGTTGCAGGCTCCTGTACATCCGTTCTGTTCGGAATGCCAAAATAAAATTTCTCTCCTTTTGTAGAGCAGTCAGCAAATAGCATCGTATGGTTCATGGAAGCCAGACGTTTGATAAATTCCCAGTCGGTTTCCCGATACTGCATAATCAGGTTTTGTATGGTTTTCTCTTTCCCCTCTGTCATAATCCTGCCGCTGTCTTCATATTCCCTGATACAGGTATCGAGGAGATCGCGAAAGGTAAAAGCTTTATCCTGGAAACTCCTTGTGTGATTCTCATAATCCATAAGCTGCGTACCGGAACATAAATTCATTTCCATCATACACGTTCCATTCTCTATTTTTAAACAGAGCTGTTCAATCAAACCATAAAATAAAATGATTTCCCCCTCCTCTGATAAAGCGGTTACCTGTACCCATGTCTGGCGTCTTCCGGCTTTTATATAATCATCCCTGTTTTTAAATGGGATCCATCCCGTCACTTTCGCCCTGGCATGCTCATTTGCCTCCTGGACAGATTCATAATTTATAATGCGGATCTCCTCAAATGGCCTGATAACCAACCGTTCTTCTCTCAATTTTCTACCTCCCATATAATTATATTTTTATTGTTTCTTCTTATTATCTCTCTTTAATTTTTATAATTTCTGTTTCCAGCCCTCCCGCTTTTTTAGAATAAAAATACCGGATAAGCGAGCCGTTATCATAAAAAATCCCATAATACGTGTCCCCGTTCCGATCCATATCCGATTCTGTAAAGTTCCATTCCTTTAATTCAATGCGTTCCGGCTCTGATGAATCAAGCGAATGGATCAACAGATACGGGGATCGGTAATTATCATGAATGGATATAAAAAAATCGTCTTCTATTATGATACTTCCTCCCAGGAGATCCCTGAACAGCCACTCATCGATATCCGCTGTTTCAATCGTGGCAATCACGCTGGCATTGTGCCCATCCCAAAGCTTAAGTTCCGCTTCACGTTCTCCCTCCCCATCCCAAAGTTCTTCCGGGCCCTCCAGATAAAAAAGCCCTCTGTAGTCACAATGCAGCAATCCACCCCATCCCGCTGTTTGAAACAATGGCGTTAATGTCTGATCCTTATACTGAAAATATTCTGCTCCCACATCACCTGAAGATACGGCAAACATGATTGCCCCGTCATAATTCCGGCAAATCCCATATGGCGCATGTTCGCTGTCCAGGGAGATGGTTTCCGTTTCTAATGTATCCAGGTTCACCTTTGTGATGCCCCATCTGGATTCTGCATCCTGGCTGGCTCCATAAAGCCAGTTATTATAACGGTAGTCCGGCGAAAAACTTTTTAATTCAAACTGCATTTCCTTTATCAGCTTAAATTCCCTGTCATATATATAAATCGCTTCTTCCCAGTTTTGGTTTATACCGATATAGACTATCTGATCATTATATACAAAAATACAGGAAGCCAGAATAAGAGAAGGCAATACATCCTTCAGGTCTTTCCATGAACTGTAAAATCCCGCCTGTTCCCTTTCAAAAGCGAAAAATGCTGTCCTGTTTGATCTGGCTAAGATCAATAAACTGTCGCCGATTATAGCAGCTCTCCCGTTCAAGTTATCTACATCCCTGTATTGGATATTTTCAATGATATATTTATTTACTTCCTCTGATAATCTCTGGCAGGGTTCTGTATCTGATATGATTTTGTTGTTCCTGAAACCATTATATATATATATACTCAATACACTTGCCACTATTAAAATTATTTTAGTCATTGTCCTTGTTATTATTATATTTATATTCATCCGCCTTACTATAACCTTCCTCATAAACAAGCCATCTGACCGCTTCCCTGTATTCTATCTGAATATCACTATCATTATACTTCTGCGCAGCTAACAATTCATCCCCTTCCGCGGCTTTCAACTTAATAGAATATGTTTTTATGCCAAAAGCGATACTTAATATAACCGTAGCGTTTTGATACTGGTAATAATAAAAACCATCGCCACCGTCTTTAAACAGCCGATCCGCTACCGGAGTATTATAGGTGCTTCTTGTCTTACACTGCTTATATGCAGGATCCAACTCTACAGGAAGAACATAATTCCCTTCTTTGTTAAGAACTTTTACATTTTTTGTTGTGTCAAGAGGATAACTGCAAAATTCATATATCGTAGGGTTTCTCGGATCAAGAACCTGCATTACGTCAATTTTAGGATTTTTATTTGGGCTGTCAACACTGGAATACCCTATTGTACTTTCCCGCCACATGATCGCTTTTATTATTTCCGGGTTGATATTCCATTCACCTAATCTGTCATTAAAATATTCTGTCCAGCCTATAATAAAGGCATCGTACCTTCCATAATCATTGGTGTTCCAACTAACTTTATAAACATTCAATATTCGATCCCCTGCAATCCTTTTTAATGCCTGCTCCGCCTCATCATCAGAAACATTCCCCTGCAAATATGCATCAAGAACTTTATATAACTTCTCTTTCACTGTTTCAGAGCAGGTTATTTCTTTAATCGTTATAACGCCTTCGCCATATAAGCAGGTAATAGCTGCATCCTTTCGCAATACGGGTTCATATACATGTTTCTCGCTATTCCAAATATGTGTATGCACATTCCAGTCCTGCAGCCACACAGGCGTTAAAATCATCCTGCATTTAGGGCCGGTGACATTTTCTTTTGTATTGCTGTTAAAAACAGTTGCGATTTCAAAATCCTTTTTCAATGCCTCCGCTGAACAGCACACGCCGAAATTAAATATATTTTCACCCTCTACACAATCACTGCACGTTAAAACCGCATTGCCATTCTCATCATAAACGGCATGATCCTTCATAACGCCAATCCTGGTTAAATTCACACCGTAGCTGCATCCTATCTTTGAACCCGCAACTACATATGTCTTATCATTCTCCTTCCCATAATATTTCATGTATAAGTCCATTAATTCCATTGCCCGCTCCGCGCCTTCGGAAGTGAATCTTTCTGCGATGTCGTCACCCAAAAAACGTATTGTCTGCTCTTTCTTATCCTTTGTTTGCTTCTCTTTATTCTTTCCTCCCGCCATTTTCGTTCCCTTCTTTCGCCCCGCTCTTTATAAATTCCTGCTCTAACAACGTCTACTCATTCTAAATAAACACATATCTCTCCTATGCCCTTTGCACAGATAAACTTATAACTGTTCTCCCTATTCTCTATAATACAACTCAACCTCACACAGCCCCAATCCCCTCACGCCCCTCCGTATCAGACTGTCAGCCATATCCATTGACATAATAATATGCCTTTTCTTTGAATCCCTTACCCAGAACAGATTTAATGGAAGCTCTGTTTTTCTTCCCGATATATCCCTTCTTTCCGAATAAAGAAACCCATTTTTATATTCAACTCTGTGCAGAGAGAGCTGATTCGTCTCATCCAGTACCGGCAGATAATACAGCCTTGATTCTCTCTGTAATTGATTCAAAAGAATAATCTTTTTAAAAAAACAGCGTTCCCTGTACATTCTGAGCACTTCATAAACCATTGGAGATACAAGCAAAAACGGGGATAATATAATATCCGTAAATACCATGCTTTCTAACGGCTCTGTTATAAATAGCTGCATATCAGGTAACCGGGGGAATAAATCAATTCTGATATTCCTCACATCAAATTTCCCATACCAGTTCCTCAATTTCGGCGCATACTTAAGCTCCGGCGTATCCTGCACTTCAAAATACTTCATCCCTCTCCATCCTCCTTCCTGCCTCCGGCCGGCCCCGGGTATGTCAATCCACCATAATCCGCCTCCTCTCCCTCCGGCCTCCCGTCCGCTCCTCTCCCCGCCCGGACTGCTCCAGGATGCGCCGCAGCGCCCCATACACTTTCCGCATGTCCATGTATTCATCCATGTCTCCACCCATACGCCCCGCCGCATACGCCGCCAACGCCTTTACCGGCATGGCTCCCGCTTCACAGAGGCAGTGCATTGCAAACGCCCGATCCTCCTCACGGCTTCCCCGCTCTGACAGGATCTCCTCCGCAAACCGCCGCGTCACCGCCGGGGCCAGGCTCTTTCCTCCCAGTCCTCCCCAGTCCGCATGCGTCACGTCCATTGTGTCGTATTCCGTCTCCATATCCGCAAAGCTCTTATATTCCGTGCGCAGCGCCGCCCCCTTCCTCAAATGGAAACGGCACAGCTCAAACACCCCATCGCCTTTCTTCTCCTCCCCTGACAGCGCAAGCTCCATCCGGTAAGCGATGTAGTCCGGGGCGCTCCTGTCCTCCCGCACGGCCATATGTAAATACCGCATTTCCTGCGCCGCCCCAAACGGGATCCTGGCTTCTTCCATCATAATGCACACAGCCTGGCCATATTTCAGGAGCCCGGGGCGGACGGCTATCTCCTCCCCCTGTACGCTCAGGCCGCACCCCCGCAGGATCCCCTGCCCGTATTCCTGGTACTCCACCCCGGCGTGCGCAAAGGCATAGTCCCTCAGGGACCAGAGCATCTCCTTTTTCAGGATCCGGTTCCGTTCAAATAGCGGATATATATTCTGCATAACTCCCGCGCCCATTCCCACACCTTCCTCTCCTTATTCACCATTTTTTATTCACCGTTTCTAATTCACCGTTCCTCACTTCGTCCCGTCAAAAAAGTTCTGCATCCACCCGTCGTTTTCAAAGTAAAATGTCTCCTCCTTCCCCAAATACAGCTTCCCGTCCCCGCGGTATACCGGGACGACGCAAAACGCCCATTCCCCCGGCTTTGCCCAGACGAAGAAGCGCGCTTCCCGGCCGGCGATGTCGTCCGTGTCCGCCTGCAGGATGTGATCCCCGTATATCCCCCGGATCTCCCCATATGTTTTTTCCTCAAAATCCGCCAGGCTGCTCCGGCATGCGTACTGGCAGCGCTCCCGGCCTTCCGGATCCTTTAAGTACAGCGTCAGCGTCAGATCCTCGAGGTTCCTGGAAATGATCCCGCTGCGCGCGCTGCGTTTTAAGCTTTGGATCAGCACCGTTTCCTCCCCGGTGTGGGTGTACGCCGTCACCTGGTACGGCACGGCCGGCTCCCCCGCGCGGATGGATATGTCGGCAAAGCCGTACTGCCTGTCCCTTAAGTACCGGAGGGCCCCCTGTATACATGTCATCTTAAGGCCCGCGTCCTTTGCCGGATCCCCGCCCGGGCTGTCCTGTCTCCGGAAGCGGATGAGCTTTCCCGGGACGAACTCCTTTAAGGCGTCGCGGAACATGCCGATCCGGCACGACTGGCCGGTCAGCCGGATGATGGAATAGTCCTCGAGCGCGTTTTCCTCATACATGGGTTCCATGAAGCGCCGGATTACGCCGTATATGTCCGCCTTCAGAAGTAACTCCAGCTCGCAGACGCTTACCGCCACGTCCGGGAATTCCTTTATGGTTTCCAGGCCGCGCCCGGCCCGGACGGACAGCGTCCATTTGTCCGCCTGTATGCGGGCGGCGGCGTCCGCGGCGCCGTCTTCCCCGCGGCCGGAGGAGAGCGCGATCCGGAGGGTCCCCACGCGGCCGTAGAATTCTTTTTTTACTTTCTCCGCAAGGCCGAACAGGAGATAAAAGTTGTTTTTTACTTTATAGTAGTCGGCGCGGCCCTGGTTTTCAAATTCGCGGAAGCGGGTCGGGATCCGCTGCTCCGCCTTTTCATATTCGCTTTCCAGCTCCCTGTACAGCGCCGCGCAGCCGTTTTCGTCCACATAGCGGAACACGTCCCGGTCAAAGCCGGACAGGAGTTCGGGCACAGGTTTCAGCTCCCCCGGGTAAAGGCGGTTTACGAGGGCGATCTTGATGAGCTGCATCACGCGCCAGGTGATATTGTTCCCCCCGAAATCCGTGTCCCCGTTTTCATAGGCGGTGTCGATCTCGATCCGGTACGCCGCGCGCCGGTCCCACACGCGGAACCGGCAGGAGCTCAGATCCGTTGTCCCGCCGCCGCAGTCGATGATCAGGGCCTGGTATTCCTCCCCGTCTTTAAGCCGCCCGCCCTCCAGCATTTCGGAGATGGCGCTGTACAGGACGGACACGCCTTCGTCGATCATGTCCTTCTGCCCGGCGGCGTATTCGGGGAGGATCTCTGCAAAGAGCGCCTTAAAGCGCGCCTTCTGGCGCACCGGGCAGGAGATGTGGACCGCTTCCACCCGGCATTTGAAGCGGTCGCGGACGGCTTTGATGACGTATTCAAAGTAAGCCTTCAGGATATCGGCCCTGCGCATCAGCCTGCGGCGGCCCCTGCGGTCCGTTATCTCCTCCTGCTTTTCGTAATCGCTGATCCAGCGCTTGATGTCATAGAAGACGCAGAAGCCCCCGTCAATGCTGCCCGCATCTGCCAGGCGCATGGCGTCGTAGCCGAACAGGAATTCCGGGGCGGTCTCCTCTGCGTGACCTGAATGTTTTCCCGCATCCTGTATATCCTTCCCTGTATCGTGTCCATCTTCTGCGTTGTGTACTCCTTCTTCTGTACCGGATACCCGTTCCCCTGCATCCTGTATGCCTTCCCTGCCTCCATATACGCCCACCACGCCCGGCAGCAGCGGCGTCTCCTCCCAGTCCCGGGCGGTATCGCAGAACAGCGCATAGTTGGCCTGGTTCATATGCAGCCCGCGTTCCCCGTCCCTGAGGCCCATTTTTTCAAAGTATTGTTGATCCAGCCAGACCCCGGCTGTGGTGTTTGATGTACCAAAGTCCATGGCCGCCGGGATGGGGAGGCGGGCCGGCTCCCTTACCTCGAAATCGAGGAGCGGGATGCGGTATACTTCCATGTACCCGGGCGTGAAGTCGTATTTCCCGTTATAGATCCGGTACATTTTTTCCGATTCCCTGCGCCCCATGCAGTACAGGCTGTAGTTTTTTACCTCAGACTCCCGGCACACGGATTCCGCCTCCATGGTCAGGTACAGGCAGTCCCTGCGCCGGCCCATGGGGAGCAGGTTCAGGATCGCGCACACCGTCATGTCGCCGCTTATGATGAATGCGTTTGTCCCTGCGAGGTCCGCTTCCCACGGCAGGGTCAGCCCGTCGTAAAAGCGGATGGCGCAGCCCTTATACGCTGCGATCCTGGAGCTGCATGTAAGGGGGAGATCCCGCCGCTCCCGGAGGACGGACTCCTTAAAGGCCCGCTCTGCGGCCGCCAGCCCGGCTTCGTCGCGCTTTTTTATCAGGAAGTATTCGTCCGCGCCCCGGTAGCGCAGGATCACGCGGATCAGATCCTCCCTGTCCATGGGATCCACGACGCCCTGGATGATCTTTTCCCGGCGGCAGATTTCACGGAGCTGAAATGTGGTCATGAGCGCCAGGTCCGGTTTGTGGTAAAGCTGCGCCGGCTTTTGTTCTTTCTTTGGTTTGATTGTATATCCGTATTTATCCATGACTTAATCCTCTTCATTGCCTGTATGGTTTCCGGAAACGCCCCAGGCATCCACGCTGCCATCTGGGCCGTTATCGGATCGGGCCGCTGCCTAAAATACCGCCGTCTGAGCCGCCGCCGGAGCCGTTCTCTCTTTCCTTTTTAACGCCTGTCTTCCCATGCCTTATCCAATAGGCAGCCGCCCCGACGGGAATCGATAAAAAGACCCGCGTATACAGGCCGGCGTAATTCAGTATCCTGGGAAATGCAAACGTGTATATATAAAATGTCAAAGCAAAGTAATTTGCTGTGGAAAATGAAATCCCCCCATAAAAAACAAGGATAAAAATGATCCACAGCGCTGTGAATCTGGGCCTTTCTTTAAAGCATTTCCAGGCTGTATAAACCGAAAATGCAATCTCCGCCGCCGCCAGGAAAAGCATGATCCACTGAAAAATGTTAAACGTTCTCCACGTCCTTAGCGTCCCTGTCGGCTTAACCAGAAGCGTCAGCTTAAAATCATCTGATTTTATCGTTCCATCCAGCCTTACAAGCGAAAGCTTCGCCTCAAATTCATCCTCTTTTGTATATATCTGATAGTGGAAATCCATCCCTTCCGGCTTCACGGCAGTCGCCCTGCGGAGCTTTTTCTCTGTGAGTTTAAGCGATACAATCTCATTTTCTTTCCATAAAGAAAAAATTGTATCCGTCGGCGTTCTGCTTCCCGCCCACAGTTCATTGGAAATTTTGTCTATATCTTTGTTCTTCAAGGCCTCAAGGAGATCACGCAAAAAGCGTTCCGCATCTTCCTCCGTGATCTCCTGTTCCCCGGTCTGCATTCCCATCACGGTCTGCGGGACGCAGCAAACTAACATGAAGCAAATCAAAACCAGCCGCATTACTTGTTTTATCCTGTCCATTCTTTTACACCCCTGTTCTTACTTTCAACATTGCAGCAGTCCGTCTTAATTCCGGCTGTTGAAACAAACGTTTCTTTTGTCCCGTTTATGATATATCCGTTTTTAACAGACATTTCAATGCCTTGTATTTCCTGTTCTTTTTTTATGGGGATGATTTTTTTGTCTATGTAATCCATTCTTTTTTGCTCCTTTTCATATAAACAGCCCTTGTAAATATCTTTTACGCCGTCTCCATATAAAATGTTTGGGACGGGCTGGATGACTTGCTCTGAAACCGATTTTATTTCAAACAGAAACCATAACAGCACTATCAGAATTCCGAGCAAAGGGAGCGCACAGGACAACACTTCACTGGCAATTATTGTATTGATGTATGGCTTTTCAAATAAAAAATCCCTCCAGTCTGACGGATTTACTTTTATCCATAGCCGTTCTCCCTTTTCCACTGTAAATGCAGCCCCACACCATAGGCGCTGATGAATCATACGACCCGTTTCACATTCTCTGAAAATTGGTTTATACACAAGCCCGCCTCTGTATCCTTTTACAAGGACATCAATTACTTCCACCTCGATTCTCAATGTGCATCTTGTCACTTTCGATATCCAAAATAACAATTTAACACCTGTAAAAAAAAGAAAAAATATTGTGGATACAACTATAAAAAAAATATACATCATATCTCTGCTCCTTTTTTCCAAACCAGATCCCTATTATAAAGTATTAAGATAAAATATCAGCATCAACGGAAATGGTGAAAGACAGCGCAGCAAATCCATAAACATTTCCCTTCTTCTGTATGGATTCCCAAACATAAAATCCTGCCGGTCTGACGGGTTCACCCATATATATATGCGCTCTTTTTCCTTAAATCTGAAAAGTATTTTATAAACAGATGGATACACCGCCGAATCTATCATTGTATTATCGTCACATGTTCTGAAAACCGGCCTGTAGATTCCCCTCTCTTCTTTTCGCACCACAGATTCTTTATATATCTCTGCCATAACATGTAATGTACACCTTTTGATTTTTCCTCTCCACTTTTTTACAGCCGAATATGTATAAACTACAAAAAACATAAAAAGAATACCATAAACTAACCGAGACATATAGTAAACGACATAAATATTTTCTATTTACTTTTCAGATATCCCTTAGTAAAATAATACTGAGGTGATAGCATGA
>NZ_CALPCY010000079.1:0-16628 GCF_943193115.1 Otoolea muris | reverse complement strand
AAGCAAAAAAGCAAGGAAAGCCTTGCAAAATAAGAAAACTTTTTATTTAGTTTTATTTAGCAAGTGGCAAACTCGGGATGTGGGAAGTTTGAGTAAAATAGTAAATAATTGCAAAGTGACAGCAGATGATTCAGGATCTGAAAATTGCATAAACTGATTGAAAAAAGGATCCGGAGATGATAAGATAAGAATAAGAACAGGAAAACAAGTGTTTTGTTGAAGAGGAGGCGATAGAATGGCTACATCCAGTATACTGACCAATGTAAAGATTACTGATCCGAAAAAAATTGAATCCTTTATCAAGGCTCTTGATGCTTCGGCAGATGATCCCAAAAGAGAGCCATCCGCACCGGTGAGCCGCCAGATGACAAATATAGACGAGATACGGAGATTGATGTCCAAGAGGGTTCGATAAAATGAAGGAATATACAGTAGTCAATATATTGGATATGTTGGAAGCGATCGGAGAGGAGAACTTAAGTGCAATTCTCTCCGATTTTTCCTGTCCAATCAATAAAGAAATTGAAAATTTTGTATGGCATAATGCGATTGAATTTGCAAAAAAGAAAATGTCCATTACATATTTCCTTATGGATGCAGAAGGCGAGATTGCAGCAATCTTTACTTTAACTCATAAGGCAGTAGAAATTGGAAATGCAGATATTTCTTCTACGATGAGAAGAAAACTGTCCAGATATGCACAGTTGGATGGAAACACAAACTCCTACACAGTGTCCGCTTTTTTAATCGCGCAGTTTGGAAAGAATTATGGATTTAAAGGGAATATGGAATTGTCCGGAAATGCTTTGATGGACGATGCGTTTGAAATATTGGGGCGAGTTCAGAGAGACATAGGTGGGGGAATCGTGTATTTGGAATGCGAGGACCGACCGAAGCTTTTAGGATTTTACCAGAATGACAAAAATCGGTTTAAGATTTTTGGGGAGAGATACTCGGAGGTGGATCAGACGAGGTATATTCAGCTATTGAAAATATTTTAAAATAAGAATTTCGCGTGATTACGTGTGATTTATTCTGCGATCACTGGGAAGGAAAACTTCGCTTCCTTCTTCTCCATATAGAAGAGGGCTATGTAATATAGCCAAATTAAATTTAATAGGAAAGGTTGAAGGGCTTCAGAGAGATCTGAGGCTCTTTTTCTTTTATGGAGTTGGAGATTTGGATTGCAGAATATGCATATATCTGCGAAAAATAGTTTAAAAACAAACTGTTTTGATAAAATTTTAAACTTGACAGAAAGAAAAAATTATTATAGTATAAATTAAGAATGTAGCTAAACAGTTTAAAAACAAACTATTTTGAATGAAAAATAAACGATGAGTGGTATGAAATTATATTTTGAATTACTAAAATATCCAGTATTCACAATGGAACATGTAAATCAATATTATGATAACATTGAAAGTGCGCGTTCGGCGGTAAAACGTTTAATAAAGAGTGGTCTTGTGATAAAAATACGAAATAATCTTTACACATGTATTAGTGGAGAAACAGATGCTCCATTGGCGAACCGTTATCAAATTGCAGGAGCGATCACACCCACATCTTATCTTTCTCATCATTCGGCAATGGAATATTATGGAATTAGTGATCAGATTTTTTATGAGGTTTATGTATCTTCAAATACGGTGTTTCGAGATTTTGAATTTGACGGATACACATTTTGTTATGTATGTTCTAAATGTAATGAGGGAGTTGAAACAGTGAAGTACAGCGGGGGTGTGCGAATAACAGATAAGGAACGGACTGTGATTGACAGTATTAAGGATTTGGATAAAATAGCAGGATTAGAAGAAGTGACCGATAATATTCAGGCGGTATCTGTTCTTAGAGAAAAACGTATGCTTGCATATTTAGAATATTATGATAATCAGTTTTTATATCAAAAAGTAGGGTTTTTGTTGAAAAGTCAACAGGAACGCATTGGATTATCAAATGAGTTTTTTCAGATATGCCAAAATAGGATTGGGCGCAGTAAACGCTATTTGACGAAAGATTACAAGAAAGGAAAATATGATGCTATATGGCGTCTTGTAGTTCCGGAACAGATGTATTATTTGAAAAATGAAGGAGGCAGGCATGAACTATAATAAGGGACAACTTGGACAAATAGCAAAGCAATATGGATTTGTTCGGGATACATTTGAAAAAGTGCTGAGGCTGAAAGAAATATTGACCTATTTGAATACAGATGAATATCTGCATGAACATCTGGCTTTAAAAGGCGGAACAGCAATCAACATGACTATTTTCAATCTGCCAAGGCTGTCTGTTGATTTAGACCTGGATTTTACACCAAATCTGCCATTGGAAGATATGGAAAAAGCCAGAGAGAATTACAAAAATGCTGGAAAGATATATGACAGAGGAAGGATATTTTCTTTCAGAATCTTCCAGGTATAGTCATAGCCTGGATTCTATGCTGTTCCAATATCAAAATGCTGGTGGTAACAGGGATAATATAAAATTAGAGTTGAATTACTCCTTGCGCTCTCATATTTTTGCTCCAGTAGAGAGAAAGATTGTAACGGATATTTTTGAGGAAGATGTAATGGTACGGACCTTAGAACCTGTAGAGATCTTTGCCGCAAAAGCAAATGCGCTTATGAGCCGGGCAGCAGCCAGAGATTTGTATGACTTCAATAATATGATTTATTTTGACCTGCTTGATGAATCGGAATATGAATTGTTCCGTAAATGTATTATTTTTTATGCATCCATATCGGCAGATAAGATCAATAAGATTTTTAATACGTCTGCGATTGATGGACTAGTACATCGTTCACTAATTAACTGGACTTTATTATAGCCGAAAACACCTATAAGATATAGTGTTTTTATAGTCCGGTTATTTAAAAAATGCTGTAGTAGTAGGAAACGGTGAGGATATTCATAAAAAACCTCCTATGCTATAATGAAATTGGTGTCGCAAGCCAAATTTCAAGCATAGGAGGAGGTCCAAATGGACAATAAAAGTTTATCACACACCCGATGGAAATGCCAGTACCATATCGTATTTATTCCAAAATATCGTAAAAAAGTATTATATAACCTCTCGGATTTAATTCTGCTGATTGCCATGTACCGGCCAGGCCCTATGCAGTATCTGGAAGATATGACTGGTGTAAAGCAGGGAAAACGGTTTATCCATTATAAAATACCGCAGATGGAATCGATCTTAAAAAGTACTTATGGTTGTGTTGCTTTTCAGGAACAAGTGCAGGAGCTCTTCAAACAACCGGCAGATTATTCTTATGGTCAGGCGGATTTGGTACGCCGTGCTATGTCTAAGAAAAAGGAAGAAGATTTGGAAGAAGAAAGGCATTCCTTTATTTATGGTGACGATGAGAGAGCGGTTGCAGGATGTGTAAAAAATGGTATCAGTGAAGAGAATGCTAACACATTATTTAGCCAGTTAAAAGAGTTTGCAGGATATGCTTTTAATAAGTCACACGCTGCCTGTTACGCTATTGTATCTTATCAGACGGCATGGCTGAAATATCATTATACTCTGGAATATATGAAATCGGTACTTAATCATACTTCATTTGAAAAGATACCAGGTCTGGTGATGGATTTAAAGGATATGGGAATCAAATTCCACGTTCCGGATATTAACTGTTCTAAGCAAGAGTTTCGTATTCTGGACGGAGAACTATGGTTTGGACTTGGCAGTGTTAAGGGCATAGGAGAAGCCGCTGTGGGTGTGGTGGAAGAACGGAAAAAGAATGGGGTTTTTCAGTCCCTGTCGGATTTCGTTCTGCGTATTCAGCCATCAAAGAATATTCTGGAGGAATTTATCTGTTCCGGGGCTATGGATGGTTTTTGTGAAAACCGATGGGAAAGGCTCATGATTGAAAAGAGTGTGTTGGGAGTGTTCGCAAGCAGGCATCCGATTACGCTTTTCCCAAGTGTCAGAGAATGTGGGGCAGTAGAGATTGAAAGACTGCAAAAGTATCATGGGAATCAAAATGTCACGGTGATTGGAAATGCGTCAGATTTTAGGAAGTGCAGGCGGAAGCCGGATGGCGCTGAGATAGCTTTTTTTAAACTGTCTGATTTTACCGGAGAGATTGAAGTGTGCTGTTTTGCGGATGCGTATAAAAAACGAAAGAATTTCTGAAAGAAGATACTGCTATAAAAGTTATTGGTAAACTGATGAATGATAAAGGTAATGGTACAAGGAAGATTTCTGTTTGTATGGCAGAGCAGCTTAAGCCAAAAGATAAGGTGATAACAGTCTATGCCAAGTTGTATCTGTCTGGGATTGATGAGGAGTATAGGGATTTGTGGAATCTGTTAAAGCCATATGTTTCCAGGCAGAGGAGTCCCTTGAGACTGTATGATATCTTGATGGATGAGTTTCGAGATACGGATCTATTCATATCCAGCAATTCTGAAGGATAAACGGATTCGAAGATTACTTCAGGAATTTAGAAATAGTTTATCAAATTGTTAGACTTTTGTTAGAAGTATCTGATAAACTGTTTTTGTCCCTTTTACGGAAAGGAGTCTTGATATTTTTTTCATAGTTTCCTATAATTTAGACAGTGACATATACTGCTGAACGATCAAACAGTGAAGGAGTGCTTGCCTCATGTACAATCCACAGCTAGACACCTTTATCCATGTGGCGGATGCGGGCAGTTTTAACCGGGCTGCCGAGGAATCCTATATCACCCCTACCGCGGTGATCAAACAGATCAACCTGCTGGAAGCGTCTCTTGGCGTTAAATTATTTGAGAGGACTCACCGAGGTCTGATTTTGACAAAAGCGGGAAAATCTTTATATCAGGATACAAAATATATTATCCAGTACTGCCGGGACTCTGTTACAAGGGCCAAAAATGCCATGCAGGAGGATGCGAAGGTGATCCGGATCGGCAGTTCTCCCATGACGCCGGCCCAGCTTCTTATGCAGATGTGGCCAAAGATACAGGCCCATTGTCCGGACATGAAATTTCAGATCATTCCCTTTGAAAATACGCCGGAAAACGCCAGGGAGATCTTGGGGAACCTGGGAAAGAACATTGATGTGGTAGGCGGGATCTTTGACGAGACTATGCTGGATCTGAGGCGCTGCACGGGATTGGAACTGTCCCGCGAGCCCTTTTGCTGTGCGGTCTCCGTCCACCACAGGCTCGCCGCCAAGGACAGGCTTAAGCTGGAAGACCTGTATGGAGAGAACCTGATGCTCATGCGCCGGGAGTGGAGCCACTATGTAGACGAGCTTCGGGACGATATCTGGCAGAACCACAGTCAGATTCATATTGTGGACTTTGATTTTTACAGTATGGAGGCCTTTAACCGGTGTGAGAACAGTAATGATATTTTGCTTTCCATACCCGGATGGGCCAATGTACATCCGCTTTTGAAGGTAATCCCGGTGGAATGGGATCACAGTATTCCGTTTGGACTGCTCCATTCTCCCAAGCCTTCCGGAATCGTGAAACAATTTCTGGAGGCTGTGAAAGAGGCGGTACAGTGAAGGAAGGGGCAGGAAAACACGGAAGTCTTCATTTCCGGGTAGTACATGGGATAGCTGGATGAAATAAACAGAAGTTTAAGAAGGAACCAGATACCAAATGGTATTTTGGTTCTTTTTATGTACACGGGGGCGGAACGGAGTATGCCGCTGAAGCGGACCGCCCCCGGTACGGCGAGCAGGGGAAAAGCCTCCCCTGCCCGATTTTGTATTTTCTGAATCCGGCTGCAACCAAAGGGTATAAACTGATGAACAAAGAGAGACTTCCTCCTACGGTTCGCCTTATTTATAATTGACACATAGAGCAGTGGTGAACACAATAACAGGAGTGGTGATGAAGGATGAATAATTTTATCTTTGAAAACGGAACAAAGGTATTTTTTGGAAAAGGCTGTGTGAAAGAGTATCTGGCTTGTCTCACAAAAGGATATGGGGACACGGTCATGGTTGCCTGTGGGGACGATTCGGTTAAAAAGAGCAGGATTTATGATGAAGTGGTTTCTATTTTAAATAGGACAGGGAAACAGATCGCAGAGTTTCCGGGTATTACGGCCAACCCCACCTATGCCGAAGTCCTGGAAGGAGCGAAACTTGCCAGAAAACATCGGGCAGGTCTGCTTCTTGGTGTGGGAGGCGGTCCGGTGATGGACTGCTGCAAAGCTATTTCCATTGCTGCCCGGTATGAGGGGGACGCATGGGAGAACTTTTGGGCAAGGCCCGGTATCCTGGATTTTGAGCCTCTGCCGGTGGAGGTAATTGTCACGGAGGCGGGAACCGGAAGCGAGTGCAGCGGCAAAGCGGTGATTACCAACCAAACGCTTAGAGTGAAAACCGGGCGGGATTATCCCAAATGCAATCCGAAGTTTGCCTTAATGGACCCGTCTTATACGCTCAGCGTTTCTAAATCCCAGATGGTTTCCGGCGGCTTCGATACCCTTTCCCACATCATGGAGATTTATTTCAGCGGGCCGGATGAGGATAATGTTTCCGATGATATGGCTCAGGCCCTTATGGGGAATGTGATCCGCAATCTTCGGGCGGCTATAGAGAATCCGGAGAATTATACGGCAAGAAGCAATCTCATGTGGGCCGGGACAATGGTGGAAAACCGGATCATTAAACTGGGAAAGCGCACGGATTGCCAGTGCCGTCAGATGGCGCGTCAGATGGAGGCGTATACGGACTGCGGTCACGGTGGGGGACTGGCGGTGCTGCAGCCGGTTTACTATCGGCATATCTATAAGGACGGGCCGGGTAAATTTAAACGGTTCGCCGTGGAGGTATGGGGGATTTCGCCTGAGGGAAAGACCGATGAGGAGATCGCCTGTGCCGGGATTGATGCGCTGAAGGATTTTATCCGGGAGATAGGGCTGCCGGTTACATTGAGGGAACTGGGAGTGGATGAGAATACGGACTTAAAAGCGATTGCCGATTCCTGCGTCAGTGTTTCCGGGGGATACAGAAGGCTGGCACATGGGGAAATATTTGAAATATTCCGGGAATGTTTATAGGCCTGCGGAAATAAAGTTCCATTCACAGAAAGCAGCATCACTTCGCGGTGACAAAAGTCCGTTATAGCTTATACTAAAAGATATATACTGAATAACTTATTGTGACTTCTGCTGCCTGAGGATTTCCTTTATACTGAATACAGTTCTTAAAAATAAAAAACAAGAAACAAAAGGAGGAGGAATTTATTTATGAAAGCATTACTTGTAAACGGAAGCCCAAGGAGAAACGGATGTACTTACACGGCGCTGACGGAGCTGGCAAAGACTCTGGAGTCAGAAGGCATTGAGGCGGAGATCGTCCATGTGGGAAATAAAGATATCCGGGGCTGCATTGCCTGCCGGAAATGCCACAGCGAAGGGGAGCAGGGAGGCAAGTGCGTATTCAACGATATCGTCAACGATATTGCCCCCAAGCTGGCTGAGGCAGACGCCTTTGTCATCGGTTCCCCGGTTTACTTTGCTTCCCCGGCAGGCGGAGCCGTATCCTTTATGGACCGTCTGTTCTTCAGCACCCTGAATATTGACAAGACCATGAAAGTAGGAGCGGCCGTGGTATCCTGCCGCCGGGGCGGCAATACGGCTACCTTTGATATGCTGAATAAATACTTTACCATGTGCGGCATGCCGGTGGCAAGCAGCCAGTACTGGAATATGGTACATGGAGGAACCCCGGAGGAGGTTTTGAAGGACGAGGAAGGCATGCAGACTATGCGGACTCTGGGCCACAATATGGCATTTCTCATGAAGAGCATCCAGATGGGCAAGGAGAAACTGGGGATTCCCCAGAAGGAAAAGATCATCTTTACCAATTTCCATCACTAAATGGGAGAGAATAGGCAATGAAAACTTGGCTGATTACAGGCTGTTCCACCGGTCTTGGGAGAAGTCTTGCCAAAGCAGTGCTGCAAAAAGGCGACAATGTGCTGGTAACCGCCAGGGATACGAAAAAACTGGAAGAGTTTGAGAAGGATTTTCCCCGGACGGCTCTCATAGTCCGACTTGACGTCACAGACCTTCCTTCTGTCACGGAGGCGGTCCGGGCTGTATGGGATTCAGCCACGCTTCGGGGGATCCTACAGAAAAGAGCGTGGCGGTTAAGACTTTGAGAGAAGCTTTTGAGATCGGTTATGATTTTTTTGACACGGCGGAGGCTTATACCGGGGTCAGCCCGGACGGCACGGTTTCCTATAATGAGGAGCTTGTGGGGGAGGCCGTGAAAGGGAATCCGGGACAAAGTGGTCATCGCCACAAAGATGGGGATAAAGCACAACGCGGACCGATCCTTAAGATTGGACAGCAGCCCGGAAACCATAAGAACAAGCGTTGAGGAAAGCCTTAGGAAGCTGGGGACAGACTATATTGATTTGTACTATCAGCACAGGATTGATCCCAAGGTGGAGCCTGAAGTTGTGGCCGAGACTATGGGGCAGTTAATCAAAGAGGGCAAGATTCGTTATTGGGGCATTTCGGAAACCACGGAAGAATATCTGCGCCGGGCCCACGCCGTATGTCCCGTGACGACCATTGAAAACAGGTATTCTATGATGGCCAGGTGGCATGAGACTATTTTTCCGGTGTGCGGGGAACTGAATGTGGCCTATGTGGCCTTTTCTCCCATGGCAAACGGATTTCTTACAGGGAAATACACACCCTCCACAAAATTTGAGGGAAGCCAGGATTACCGGACAAATATGCCCCAGTATACCGAAGAGGGGTATGAAAAAGCGAAGGAGCTTTTGGATCTGCTGACGAAAATGGGAGAAGAAAAGAAGGCCGCCATGGGTCAGCTGTCTCTCGCGTGGGTGATCAATAAGAAGCCTTACATTATCCCGATTCCGGGTTCCCGCAAAATTGAGCGGCTGAAGGAAAACTTTGAGGCAGGCAATGTGGTTCTGACAAAAGAAGAGATTGCTATGATCGATTCCAGACTGGATACCATGGACTTTGACGTGTTCGGCGGCCACAGCGCAAGATAAAAGGAGTACTCCCGGAAACTCAGCCGCAAAGACAGGCGCGAGGGAGTTGCCGGGAGTGCCCAAAAGGATGAATGGGGGAACAGATGATGGAATACATAACTTTAAATAATGGTGTAAAAATGCCCATGGCAGGCATTGGTACCTTTCTTTTGTCTCCTGACGAGGCGGAGGCTTTCTGTTTAAGCGCCCTTGGATGCGGGTACCGTCTTATCGACACGGCCAACGCCTATGTCAATGATGTGATATGTTGTGAACTGTAGATGTAAACTTTTCCGTAAAATGCTGTATTTTATCGGAAATGCGCATCTGCTAAAATACAACATATGCGGCTGGCTCATTTGTGGTGAATGGAAACTTGCAGATGTTGTGGTAAAGGAAGAAGGTGATATTTTATTCGTATCTGTAAACAGTTTAGCACAAAGAAAGGCGGTTGTATATGGAAATCACATATCATCAGGAAGGCGCCTATCTGATTCCAGACCTCAAACTTTCGGACACAACGGAGTACCATATCGGGAAGTATGGACGGATGAGAAAGCGGTTTTTAGAAGAAAACCACAGGGGCATTTATTCGCATATGCTTTTGTCGGAAACTTTATGGAAGCACCTTGCGGAGATTGATGAAGAATCCAATGAGATGATGGACAGGCTTGTAAGGCAGATGGCTAAAAAAGAGGGAGTAACGGAACAGCTTAAATCCGATGACTGGCTCTGCTGGCTGCAAAAGATGAACAGCATCCAGAGCAGGGCGGAGGAAGTAGTGCTGCACGATCTGATATATTCCCTTTAGTGTTGCCTTGCTTTAAGTTTTGTAGCATGAGGCGCAGATGATGTCAAGACACCGGCTCCGCCTCGCCTGCGGCGGTCTTGACATCATCTGCGCCTCATGCTATGGAGTGGTTAAGGGGGAACAAAGTTCCCCCATTGCATTTAAAATGCCAATGGCGGTATTCTGAAAAAATCAAAATTGGGGATTGACAGGAATTGAAAAATGGCTTATTATTGACAATAAGAAATGGGTTTTCACCGTACATCTTGTTACGGCTTGCTCGTTTCTTTTTTTACTGCCAAAATATCATACAGATATTTCCTGCCATTTTCAGCATGGTTAATCAAAAGCCGGGTTAGATGATATCTGGATCAGCTCCGGTATCGCAGTAGCGGCATTTGCCTTTTCTTTTGCATTTGCACCCATAAGGCTTTTTCGGCTTTCTGATTCCGTATATTCTTCGGGAAGTTCATTTCCGATATAAATGCGTTCCGCATTTTCCTCAATCTCGTAATAGTCCCCGACATATCCTTCGAGATACTGCTTTACATCATCCCAGTCAATCTGACGTTTGCCCTTGAAACGGATATCATTAATCAAGACCAGCTTTTTACCGTCCGCATCGGTTATGATATTTACATTCCTGTTTTCAATCATCTCTTTTGTTTCCTTTCTTCTTTTCCCTTGATTTGTAGACATTAAACTGGTTCTTGCACTTCTGGCTGCAAAACTCATTTCCCTTTCTGCTTGCGACAAAGGCTTTTTTACAGTGTTTGCACATACGCATATCACTGTCCTTATCCGTGAGCATGAAAGAAAAACACATCTGCACCATGACGAGCAGGGAATGGAAATCCCATACGATAACGGGCGAATCCTTTTCAAGCGCGATCCGGTAAGTCGGGGATATGCCGCCGAAAGCGGAAATGCCCTGACGGTACAGGCTGCGTGTTTGTTCGTCAATCGTATCATAATCCATATAATAAAGGAAACTTGTCATAAAAGTAAACGCCCAGTCGGTAAATTCCTTTACAAGCCAGTCGTACCTTTCCGCATATTCCTTCTGCAATCCCATCGCCACAGCCTGTGGCGCATTCCCCGTAGCCATCGTGATCGCAATACCCTCACGGTCAGTCACAGACCATCCCGACTCTACGCCGTTCTTTTTTAAATCAGGCTTGTCAAAAGGATAAAAATAGGTGAGATAATCCTCTGTAGGGAGGGATTCTTCCTTTATAAAGTGATTTTTGGGAAGATATACCGATTCATAGGTTATGAAATCTGCTGTTGTCGGCAGGGCGGTCATAAAGCCGAGAAAACCATATTTTTTGATAAAGTCAAGCACAACTTCTCTCAATTCTTCTTCCGGTAGTTTGTGCATGGCGGCAAGCCCGACATTTATGGCATCAATGACGAGCTGTTCTGCTTGCTGCATGGGATGGTACATTTCCGGTCTGGCATCTTTGGAAACCGTTATGTAGAGGTTGTTGTCACTGTCTGTCTTATATTCATAGCTGCTGTACCGAATCCACGGCGCACTGGTATGTTCAAATAAATTTTTCATAAAAAATCTGCTCCAATCCAATCAATCCTGCCATATCATCTGATGTAATATTTTTTACATTATAAACAGTTACTCATTGTTGGTCAAGCTGTTTGTGGCTTTCAGCCAGAATACACTTATTTTCCCTTTTTCTTTCGCACTCCGTTTTCCAAGAAATATTTTTCGTCAATCGTTATCGGCAGACTATTTTCTTTCCTGCATGTGAGTATGCCGCCATAGAGCTTCCGTATCTTTTTCAGAGCAGTTTCCCGAATACCCCTGATATTCCGGTCAGTCTGTCCGATACTCTCCGCATATTCTGCTGTGGAATAATCACGCAGGAATAGATAATAGAGCATATTTTTGAGATGTGGTTTTAGTTCCTGCAATATCTCCGGTAAATCTATATCCGTGATAAGTTCGTGTAGTGTTTCCGGGCTGTCAAATATGAAATCAAGAAAATCGCCCGCAAGCATGAGCCTTCTTAGAATCATATCATAGGAAGGTCTGGTGGAAAGGTACCATTCATCTGCGCCCCATTCCAAAGGAACAGTGGATCGCCCTATTTCATGGCCTCTTTCTTTCCGTTCCCTGTTTGCGTCCAGTTTATCCCACCAGTACAGCACATTTTCAAAGTCGGCTTCTGTCCTTGCGCTTTCCTCAATACGCTGGATCGCAAGGGCGCGGGCTTCACGGTGGAGCATATCCCCATCCGCTTCCGTTATGAAATTCTGCTCCCTGAATGCTGGGATTTCAGCGTATTTTGGCATTTATGGTCAGTCCTTTGCAAAAAAATAAAATTTTGTAGCTGTTTTTTCAAAAACACTTCCGTTTTTATAGCCGTTTTTCTCCTATTAGTGAAAGAGTAATTCTTTTTGACTGGAAATCAGTTACACGAAAGGAGGGGCAGGCTATGAGGTACGGATAAAATGGGAATCCGGTTACTAAGTACGGAAGTCGGAGACTTAACGGTTCCCCGAACAATTATAAGGGAAATGCGTATGAAGCGCAAGAAAGGATTGCATAATGGAGGCAGTAAAATTGAATAATGATATGGCAAAAACCAGTCCTTCTGCGGCTGGCTTTTTTTACCGCAGGATAGGCGGGACGCTTTTCAAGGTCAGGGTATATACAGGTTCAGGGTATGCCGACACGCCCGATGAAAAAATATCCCGTTTAATCTGCAACGAAATGATGACAGGAGGAGGAAACTGTGGTATGATGGATTCACCACAGATGAGCCAGCCGGAAAGGAGTTCAACATGAACAACAGAACGGCTGGGGACAACAGAATAACAGCTCTTTATGAGCGACTCTCAAGGGATGATGAGAAGTCAAATAGACGTAAAGCCAAGTTATTTTTTTCGGCATCCATAGGGGATGCCGTTTTTGCTTTATTGGATAGCCCCGACAAATTTGTAGTAGATGGTAATACGCTTTTCCTTACCCTTGCGGCAGCGTCCCATACCTGGCGTTTCGTAAATCGTAATCCGGTCAATCAGCTCGTGAAGCATGAAGCGGTCGAGTTTTTCAAAGCTGGTGTATTTTCGGATAAGGGCTGCGAAGCGGTCAATATCGGCTTTGGTATCCCGAACTTTTTCCAGCGCCTTTTCCATCTCTGCAATGTTCGCTTTCAGCGTTGCCCGTTCCGTATCGTAATCTGCGATAAACATGGTAAAGATGTGGTCGGGCAGCTTGCCGCTCATATTGTCCTCGTAGGTGCGTTTCAGCTTCACATCCAGGTCAGCCAGCCGCTTCTTTGCCGATGCAAGGTCGCGCTTCATCGTTGCGGTCTGTTTCTGCTGATCGGCGCATTTCAGTTCCATGAGCCGCTGTGCGGCTTTCTCCGCATCCTTGCTGAACAATTTCGCGTTACGGCGGATGTCCTCAAGCACTGCCTGATGAAAGGTGTCACGGTCGATATAGTGGATGGAGCAGTAAAAGTATTTTGTACGGATCTGATCAATCAGATGGTAATTGATGATAAAGACAGGTTCAGCATATTTGACAAAAACGGTCCGTATCTTGCAACTAAGAAAGTCGGCAAAAATAATCCGAAGGCGGAGGAAATCAAGGAAGACAATGAAATCCGCATGGAATGGAACAGAACTGTTGACCGTGCGCTTGTAAGCGGTGTACCTGATACGGAGATTTTGGAACTAAAAAAGACGGAAATCACAGACAGGGTAAAGGAATCCGTGGAGCAGAACGGACAAAAGCCGGAGCTGTTTGGAGAGATTGTCAGGGCGGCGATTCTGTTATTAGAACTTCTGATTGCGAAAGCTATGCAGAAGGTAATGGATATAGCGGAGAAAGTTATCAGAAACGCTGTTGACGGCATAAAAGAAACATCAAGAGAAACGGAAAACTGTATCCATGCAGGAGATACTCTGGCAGTCCAGTCGGAAAGGAAGAAGATACCATTTCCCATAAATCCGCATCGGAAACCGGATATGCAAAAAAATACAGAATATCCAGCGGTTGTGTCCACAGGGAAAGAAAGTATTATTAAGAAGATAAAGACTGAGCAGAATCCTGTTCCGACTGAAACCGAACAGATAGCGGAAAGGCCGCCATATCCAAGACCTTCCGTGCTTGCAAGTAAATATCCCAGCCTGCAAGAGATCGAGGGCAGGCTGAAAGAACAGAACAAGGCAATCTTCGGACGTGAGAAAAAGGGGGATGAACTAAAAAAGGAATTGTCAGGATGCACGGGCATTTTCAAAGGCGGCAGGCGTAAGGAGTTACAGCAGGAGATGGACCATCTTGACAATCAGATTTCCAATATGAAAAAAAGGCTTTCTTTTATTGTGAAAGAATATCATTTTGATTCTGTTCAGGCATTTTATAAGGAACTTAATGCGGCAAAGAAAGAGAATCAGGATTATGAGACAGCTTGCGCAGAGTATGAAAAAATTTACGGAGAAAAAGTAGTGGATGCAAGGAGCGTCAGGAACAGGCTCAGGCAAAAAGAGCAGATAGTAAAAGAAAAAGAGACGAGCAGGGCGCATCAGTCAAGACAGAAAGATAAGGGGGCAAGGTAGTAAAGGAAGATTATGGAAAAGTAAAAATGTATGTCAAATTATAAAATTAAAGCAATATGGGGAAAAGGTAGTTATAGATGAAAAAGGAATACAGTGAAACCAAAAGATATATTATAAGGCACAAGGGTTTGGGGCATAAACTGTTATAATAGTGAACTGCGTTAGTAGTTCGCAGTTCACTATTGCTTTAAGGTAATAACGGTATGAAAAGTAAGCGCATCATCATTATAATACATCTGTAAATTGCCATGATATTGGTCTACCACTTTACGAATGCTTTTTAATCCAAACCCATGTCCGTTTTTATTGTCGTTTAGCTGCCTGTCCTTACAGAGAAAAGGATTTTTTCGGCAGGAATTGATAACTGTTATCACGAAAAACGGTGTTTTTTCATGTTTGCTTGTATTGATCTCGATAAAAGAGCCGGGGATATTACTTGCTGCCGCTATAGCATTATCCAGCAAATTGCAAAACAGAGAGGTAAGGTCGTTGTCTGCAATAAAATCCGTTGTCCCGCTGCGTATGTCAGCATGAAAAGTTATGTGGCTGTCAGTGCATTGCTGCATATAGCGGCATAGAATGGAATTCAGCATTTCATGGTCGCATAGTCTGGAAAATTCCTTCAGGTCTGGGGAGAGTACCAATTGCCGGATATAGGCGCTTATTTTAGCATACTCTTTTTGTTCATTCAGCATATCAATGGACTGCAGGTGCTTTTTTATGTCATGGATTAAAATACGCTGGTTTTCATTCTGTACATTCAGCATCTTATAATATCTAGCCAAATCTGACTCTTTTTGGAGCAATAACTGTATTTCTGTAAATTCCATGTTTTTTTTCTGATGATACTGGTTGATTTCAAACATGAGCAGATTTGCTGCCAGCAAAAAAACAGCGCCCACGGCAACCATCCAGTCAAGTGACGCCGGGAAGGAAACGGATTCGCCAATACTTATGAAAGTAAACATAATAAAGATTGAGGTCAGGGGAATGAAAACAAGAAGAAAAACCGACTTGTCATACTGCCCTGTATCCTTCTTCGGGTTTCTCATTAGGTGCATCAGTATATAAGCAACAGCAAAGAATATGAGTTTGCTAAAGACCGAAAAAAATAAAAGATGATAAAATTCCCTGCCATTATCAAGGAAATGAGGGGCAAACCGTTTGGTAATTCCATAAACAACTAATTCACTCATTGTCATAACAGCCGTCAGTATGGAAGAATGAAATACTGCCGTGTACCAATTCAGATAACACTGGGTCATTAAAAAAATGAGGTTCAGAAAAAAATATAAAATGATATTGAGCCATATAGATTCAAACAGTGACACGCAAAACAGGATAAAATATAAGCTGCATAGTACAGCCAGTTTTCTTTGAGGGGTGCGCTTGGCAGGAAATAAATCGGAGGAATACTGCCAGAGTATAATTGCTTCTACAAGAAAACTGAAAAAATAACAGATTGTATTTATCATTTGCTTTACCTCGTACTTTCTAAATAAAGGAGATAGGCTTCTTTAAATGAACTGTATTTCCTTTTTGTCAGATAAGCAGATTGATTATCAGCCATATGGACAAGATTACGGTCAAAATCTGTAACATGCTCAAAATTGATAATGAAACTGCGGTGTGTCTGGAAGAAACGGTTTTTAGGGAGAAGTTCCAGCCAGTACTGCATATTGTGGGTGGATTCAAAATCACACAGAGTGGTATGTACCGTTACCTTTCTGCCCTGTGCCTCTACTGCTATGACGGAGGATGCAGGCAGTGTATGCACGCCCTGTTTTGTTTCAACCGGGATTTTTACTGTCATGGTGTTATACAGGTCAACCGCATCTTTCATATTACGGAAAAACCGCTGCTTATCCAGAGGCTTTGAAAAATATCGGAATACATGGAATCGCATTGCCTCATCAAGATATTCGGAATAAGAAGTCACAATAAAAATAATAATATTTTCATTCTTCTTTTTTAATTCCTTTCCCACATAGATGCCATTCATTCCGGGCATTTCTACGTCAAGAAACAGAATGTCTTTTTCGCCTTTATCTGCCAGCAGGGATTCCCCGTCAGAAAAGCAAATTAATTCCGGGCATTTCACACCAATGTTTTCAAAAAAAATTTTTATATATTTCTGAAGCTGTTCAATTATCAGCGCATCATCGTCGCAGATGAGTATTCGCATATTCATACCTCTTTTCACCTGGATTCTCGGAGTTAACATGACGAGGTTGGTACCTTCACTCCGAGAGCCTCATATATTTTTGCCTGCTTATTGA
>NZ_CALPCY010000078.1:0-17568 GCF_943193115.1 Otoolea muris | reverse complement strand
ATCATACAGTGAAATAAAGGGAACTGATACAATTGTGTCATCCATCACACCTGAAATAGCTTCAGGTGTACCTGTAGCTATTTGATACAAAAGTAAAGACTTTTTTCAAAAAAATAATAGGGCAGGAGCAGCTAGATGACTAGCCGTCCCTGCCCTAATCTGATCTCTATTGCTTTAAGTCGTATTTTGCCATAATTCCTTGACAGTATAAACAAGTTTCCACACCGTAGAACTGACCGAATCCGTTTTCCCTATTCTATGTTCCTTTATCATATTGATGATCTGTTCCGACTTTTCCTCTGTCAACCATTCAGGGAAACTTGTTTTCTCTTTATTGACAAAAGGGTCTGCCAGATAATAAGCATAACCGAAAGCAGCCGAATCATCATTTCGGTCCAGGGCCTCATATAGATTTAAGTAGGCCATTTCTTCATTATCATATATGGTTGTTCCCTCTGCGGCTTTATCAATCATTTTCATTGATGTGCCCGTCCTCTGAGTAATATTTATGAATCTGCCAATAACTTCATATTTATATCAGCAATTATTGATTCTTTTTGTCATTTTTCAAATATCCACTCTCTGTCCTCCTCATCATATAATATTTCCGCAACATCATTTAAATGAAAATCAACTTCTGTTATATTTTTATATTTTTTGATGGTTTCTTCAACGTCTTGTTTATCGCTATCTGTTGATACAGTCAAATCATTTTTGACTAAAAAATGGTATCCAGCAGCACCACCGCTAATATAATCACAGTAATAATCGTCAAAAGAAAATTCCGCTTCGTCACATTCCTCTATAAGTTCCTCATATGTTTCTGCTTCACTGTTTGATAAAAATTGCTCTACCATATCCTCAAGCCCACCATTTTCATATCGGTAGAAACAATCAAGCCAAAAAGCCGCTTCTGTAAAAACAGCACCTTCTTTTTCATTCTCAACACCCGCACAAAAGCTGTCAGCAACACAATAGGGCTTTACATTATCTGCATCTGCTAAACGGTCGCCAATATATGTATACTTATCATCGACCTCAATATGACCTCTTACTTCATCCAGTATCTCATCAAAATAATCCATTGCATCAAAATCTTCCATAAACTAACCTCCTTAAAACATATTTGATATTATCCTACATCAATTTCTGCCACAGTACAACCAAAACTTTCAAAATCCGCCTTTTTTACCACCTGGTCTTACATCCTATTTTCAGCAGAGCTTTTCTGACTAATACAGTAGGAGTAAGATTTTTATGAGCAGTACATTTACCTTTATAGATTTATTCTGTGGAATCGGTGGGTTCCGTCTGGCTATGGAGAGCATTGGCGGAATATGCGTCTTTTCTTCCGATAAAAGCAGGAGGGCAAGGGAAACTTACTTTTCCAACTTCCACGAGGTCCCAGCCGGGAACATTACGAAAATAGAGGCTGAAGATATTCCTCCCTTTGATGTCCTCTGCGGCGGCTTTCCCTGCCAGCCGTTCTCCATGGCTGGGAAAAAGAGAGGGTTTGAGGATAAGAGAGGGCAGATGTTTTTTGAAATTGCCCGGATTGTAAAGCACCACAAACCGAAAGCGCTGTTTCTGGAAAACGTGGCCCACCTAATCCGCCATGACGGCGGAAGGACCTTCCGGGTGATTACAGAAACCTTGGACGGCTTAGGCTATGACGTCCATTATAAAGTCCTGGCAGCTTCTGACTATGGAGTGGCCCAGATCCGGAAAAGGGTCTACCTTGTCTGTTTCCGCAGGGATTTACAAGCGGAGTTTTCCTTCCCTGAACCCACTTTTGAGGATGTGGCTGTTGAGGATTTCCTGGAATCCATTGTTGACGAAAGCTATTTTCTTGATCCCGGTCTCGTTACATTCTACAAACCGGATATTGAGACAAGGACTCTGGATACATACCGTTTAGGCTATGTCGGCACACCGGGACAGGGCCGGAGGGTTTACAGTGTCAGGGCGGTATCTCCAACCTTTGTGGCAACCTCAAGAGGGCCATGCGGCGGTACGGAAGGTTACTTAATCAACGGCAGGGTCAGACGGCTGACACCGGCAGAGGTAAAACGGATTATGGGATTTCCAGAGGATTTCACTTTTCCCGTGACAGACAGCAAGGCGCTGGAGCTGCTGGGAAACAGTGTAGCGGTTCCGGTCTTAAAGCGTATCGCGGGACAGATTGCGGCAACCGGGATATTTGAGAACCAGGAGGGCTTTACCAGCGGGCAGAGCCGCTCTGTCAGCCTCCAGGACAAGCAGGAGGCGGCCTCATGACAGAAACCAATAAGATTTACCGCATGGACTGTCTGGAGGGCTTAAAACGACTGCCGGATTCCTGCGTTGACCTGATTATGACCGACCCGCCTTATCTGATTAAGGATACTCATGCCGGAGGCCGCTCACGGCTCGCCAGGAGTATTCAGCCAATCAATGACCGTTTAAAAGAAAATGACCTTGTTTCCGGCATGAACCCTCTCGTTCTCCCGGAACTGGTCCGGGTTATGAAACGGATCAACTGTTACATATGGTGCAACAAGGCCCAGATTCCCGGTTATCTGGATTTCTTTGTAGACGGATTAGGCTGCTCCTTCGATATGATTGTCTGGTGGAAAACGAATCCGCCGCCGACCTTCCACAACAAATACCTTTCTGACAAGGAATACTGTCTGTACTTCCGCAAGGGCGGCTACTGTCAGCCGGATTCCTATGAGAAGGCAAAAACCGTATACTTCCAGCCTATCAATATCTATGATAAAAAGGATTATCCGCACCCTACCATAAAACCTTTGAATATCATAAAGAATCTGATTGAAAACAGTTCCCGGCCCGGCGACCTGGTTCTTGATCCATTTTTAGGCTCCGGCACCACGGCGGCGGCCTGCCTGGAGCTTGGGCGGAACTACCTGGGATATGAGATAAACCCGGAGTATTTTGGGACTGCTGAAAAAAGGATTCTGGATACCAGGGCAGCGGAAAGAATGATTAAAAATACACAAAATCCAGAGTGAAACTTTGTGCAATATTTTATCGTTTCCAACGTGTCCATTTTCCCTGAATCTCAGCATATTAAAGGTGTCTGAAAGAATCAGATACAGAACAAACAAGGAAAGGACACAAAAAGGAAATGAATATAAATAAAAGGAAACCATTGACAAGCCTTGAGTATGCCGGGATGGAATCTCTTCTTGACCGGATTATCAATGCCTATGAGGAATACCAGGGAATCCCGGAGTATGACCGGACTCCCGCAAAAGAAGTCAGCCGGAGGGCAGAGAATGGAATGGAAATCTTTGACGGTGAATATAACTGCTACCGGATTGAGGATTTCCTGGTGAAATGTTTCTTCCCTATTGGTGATACGCTTGTCATGGCAGGGCACAGACTGACGGGAAGGGAGAAAGAAGAATGCTTTGATCCCGTTCCTGACGCTATGATTGACGTCACGGAATTTCTGGACGAAACCTACATAGACGTGGACCGGCTGCTTGAGAAGGTCAGCCAGATTGATAAATAGAAAGGACCATATGATTATGAAAAAGATTATTGAAGGAAAAACTTATAACACGGAAACAGCCTTGCTCCTGGGAGACTGGCAGAACCTTTGGAAAGGTGATTATCATTATTGCAGGGAAGAACTGTACCGCACGAAAAAGGGAACCTATTTCCTTTATGGAGAGGGTGGAGCCTTGAGCTGCTATGCAAGATATATTGGTGGTTCGGCTACTGGCGGCGCCGATTTCCAGGTTCTGTCAGACAGAGAGGCAAAGGAATGGGCAGAGAAAAAGCTGTCTGCTGAGGAATACTGTAAGATATTTGGTGAACCAGAGGAAGGGTAGAAATTTTTATTGGCTCGCCCTATCGCAAAATTGCTCCTGGCTTCGCTTATCGGGAAATGAATTTCCCTATTGACTTCACCCTGACAAAATGCTACTATGGAATTGTAATAAAAAGGGCGGCGATGTAGCTGCCGCCCACGAGATTAACGATTGCTTACGCAATCGCCACTCGACCCATCAGATGCCGGCAAGCTAGCTGATGGGTCTTTTTCTGTCTCTGCCTTATCCCGCTTTATGTAAGGTTTACACTTCTGGACTAATGAAACCAGCCCGTTAAGGCCGCCCACAATGCCCGCAAAGATACTCACAACACGGCTCAGGACTTCTAAGAAGAACATAGACCACATCCTCCTTTCTCTGGTGTTTGCACACCTGCGGCACGAACCTAAACTGCTTTAAGTCCGTCCCGAAGGTGCGCATTTCCCAAATAGGGAGTGCTGCCCGCTTTCTCTGATGTAAAACTATTATAAGCGATTTTGGGAGAGAAGGGAATACCCTGGAAGAAGAAATTTGTCGAAAATGAAAAACCCACCGGGATTTCTTCCGATGGGTTTAAAGTTAGTCAACGAAAAACACATGATCTGGTGTTGGGAAGTCGAGATTCAACCTGTCATCTTCTCCGAAGTAGGCAACACCATCCACTTGAATGTAATATACAACGTGAGCGCCAGCACCAAGTATAGCTGATTTTAGTCCAAGTGCTTTTGCTAAGGCTCGTGCTGTCATTGCTGTTTCCGCACAGTTTCCTTCCTGCATGATCAGAGTTCGATAATAGGTATATCTTGTTTTTCCAGTTGTATCTGTTCCATATTTTATTTTGGCCATTACTTTTTGAATTTCTTTGGCTCTTTCCATTTCGGTCATATTCTCAAAATCCATTCCATTTAGCCAGTTACAAAACCATTCATAAAGCGTGTTTTCAAGCATAATGCTTTCTTCATAATCTTCTTTTGAAACATAATAAGTTGTCCCATTTCTTTCAGCGATATACATCCCGTCTTGGAGAGTGGCATAATTGGAAATATCTAAATAATTATAATACTCCATTTGGTTTGTCAATCGTGCTTGTAAACTTTCACTACAGATATCCATTTTACCATTAAGATAATCAACTGGCAGTCTTAAATTCCACTCGTCAATCTTCCCTGCCAGCGGGTGAGCCGGGTCATATCCTGCATTATGATTCACTTCACCAGTAGCAGCACCTCCATGATTCGCCGCTGCTCCCTGGGTTTGGATTTCTCCCTCTACAATCCAGGCTCCGTCTGCATTTACCGTATACCCATCAGGAGTAGTAGTGTTCACCAGCATATAACCATTGTTATCAAAATAGTAGGATTCTGCTATTCCGTTATTATCTCCGTCTATCCATTTCCATCCGTTTGTGGCATAGGTTCCGTTATCATTGTACTTCCAGTTATTTCCTTCCTGCTCCCACCCGGCCAGGGCTGTCATGCTCATGGATGCTGTTAGAATCCCTGCCATAAAGACTGTTAATACTTGTTTCTTCATACATCTTCTCCTTCTTTCTGTTGATACATTATCCATTATCAGATAACAATGATCTTATTTTACTCTTGATACACCGAAATGTCAATTCTTATTATACTCGGATATTCATACATATTCAAGGCTTTTTCTTCAAATTATACTGGACATAGATTCTTATGTGAGGTGCCGCTGTATGATAAGCTATGAGCCGTTGTTTCAGACAATGAAAAAGAAAAAAATCACTTCCTATAAGCTACAGAAGGAAGGCTTTTCCCGGGCTACCTATTACAGCATTAAACAAGGCAACAGCATATCCACCAACACCGTCAATCAGTTATGCAAACTGTTAAAATGCAATGTTTCGGACATCATGGAATATATTGAGGAATAAAGAGGGCTTTCGCCCTCTTATTTGTTTGGGTTCCGGCTACTTCATATCCAGACAGTCAAACGCCAAAACCAGCGTGATGTTATCTCCATTCTTTTCAATCGAAACATGATTAGAAAGGCCAAAAAGCATCCGCATATGCCGGTCATCTTCTGCCAGGTCATACCCACACTTGTTTTGAAATGTGACTAAAATCATGGTCTCGTCCTCGTGGGATATTTCCAGGGAGGCGCTGAACGTTTCGGCAAAGTTTTTCAGCACTGGGAGGGCGGCTGTTTCAAACCAGGTTTGGGATTCTTCTATCTGATCCCGCCTGGATTCTGTCAGGATTCGCGCCGCCTCTGTCTGTAGCTGGTCAAGCTGCTTCTTTCCCATGGATTCCATTTTAACGGAAATTTCTTCCAGCATATCCCTATCTGATGAAAAGTCATAAATCCGGGAGCGCGGCCAGGGTTTGTCCGGCGGTTCCTCTTTCAAGGGCAGGGATTCCAGTTTTTCCCGTTTGGAATGAATGTCGATTGGCTCCTTTTCCTTCATAGGCAATTCTCCTTTGCTGTTGTTGTCGGTTTCACCATGGCTGATTCCTTCCCTGATTATAGCCGGTTCTTCCAGGGTCGTGAAGCCGGGAGTTTTCATAAAATTTTCAGCCAGGGTCTGTGCATATTTTTGAAGGTCTGTGAAATCTGTTTGGTTTTAAGGATTTCCCTTGCAAAGTCCGTGAAAAAGTCTTAATTTTTCCTGGATTTTATGCTATAATTCTTGTAAATCATGAGGAAACGCTACCGGGCAGGCTAAAGAAAAGATTGACAATTCTGTATTTATCATAAATTATCTGACTTTATTTTTAAAATATAATTTTCATTTTCTCTGTTTTTGCTAATTGACATTTCAGCTTAATAGTAATATGTAGAAAATATTTCAACATATTTGTTTGCATTTTTAGTTATATTGAACATATATTTTTCCTTAATGCTCTATGTTTGAAAAATATTTTAGGTATTTTACACAATTATAGACAAATTATATGTTTTGTATATTATCTGATAATTTATATATAGTTTATATATTATCAGATAATTATTTGAGGTGCCGGCATGGTAATTTTTTAGGGAAATCAAGTGTTTTTATAAAATTTCCAGCCAAAGTCTGTGAAATCTGTTTTGGATTTTGGGTTTTCGTTTTGGATGTATGGGATTTTTGATAAGAAGGTTTTTGTTCTTAGAAATTAAAAGATTTTTGTTTTTATCCATAAAGAAAGAGGTCAGTTTTAAGAAGGCGGAGGGTGAATTGATGTCTGTGGGAACTGTGGGTAACTTGGTCTTTAGTTATCCACAGTTTCCATGGACAGCAAGAGGGAGGTGCCTTCTTGGAGCGAAGCGAGTTCTTTGCTCCCTCAAAATAGATTCTGGAAGTATCTATTTTTCATGGGATGTTATAGTTCCCTCAAATACAGAGCATAAATGATTTTTATTGCTTTTTTAATCCAGTCTTGCTATATTATAAGACAAAATCCATAAGGAAAGAGGGTTCAGCCATGGAAAAGAATATCCCTGAAAAGTTCCTGCCAACTCATATTGTCGCTGCGGCTGGTGTCGTATTAAACCAAAAGGGTGAGGTTTTACTTGTCAACACTTACCAGGATTCCTGGGTCCTTCCGGGTGGTGAAGTTGAGGCGGGAGAGAATCTGATTGACGCGGTAAAACGGGAGATTTTTGAGGAATCCGGCATCTGTGTGGAAGTGGGAGAACTGTTTTGTGTTTCCTCCAATACCGGAACCTATCCCGGATATGGCGGTGTAAAGGAAGTCCCGACAAAGGTTATTTTTGATTTTATCTGTACGGAAAAATCCGGCACTCTGCGAGGCTCTGATGAAAACCCGGAATCCGCATGGGTTCCAAAAGAAAAGGTTCTGGACATGATAAAGGCTCCTTCTAGTCAGGAACGCTTCCGGGCTTTCCTGGAATATTCCGCCAGGCCCGCCTATCTGGAATACGTTACAAAGCTGGATTTTGAGCTAAAGACAAAAAGAACCTTTTAATATGGTATCCCTATGATAAAAGCACCTGGCTGGGAGGTGCTTTTGTTCTTTATGGGATGTGCTTTTATCTCTTATGGGAAATATTCTTCTGGATGCCGACTCCCTCCGCTTCTGGAATCTCCGGCGCTTTGTCCCTGGCCTGCTCTAATATCCTTTCCTGGAAATCCTCCGCGTAATGCTCCTTTAATCTCTGCTTTAGCTGGCTGTCATGCTCATTCCGTCTGCCCTGAATGATCTCCCGGATACGGTTCATATTCTCCTTGTTCTCCTTCACCAGGGTATAAAACTCCCGGTAAGCCTGGGACTGAATCTCCTTCAGATACTGAATCTGTTCCTTCTTTTTTCTGGCTGCTTCCGGTGAGGAAACCGGAGCGGTTTTGACTTCCCTCTGCCTTGACTGAATCTCATTCAGCCGGGTTTTTAAGTTCTGGATCTGGTGTTCCGTAGCCATAACCTTTTCCTCCAGTTCCTTCCGTTTCTGCTTCTGGAAAGGGTTCGTTTCCTCCCGCTGTCTCCGGTAAATGTCCAGGGATTCTTTTAACGCGCCGATTGCCCTCATGAGGTGTTCCGCTGTTTCCGCCATGGCTGCGGCTGCACGCATCTGGGCCGCCAGGCTGTCCTGCTCCTTTGCCAGACTGATTGACAGACAGAGCTGCTGGTAAGCGGCGGCTATGTGGCGGCTCCTTATGCCTTCCAGACGGGCGGCGGTGCGGTTAAGGGATTCGCTTTCCCTGCGTTCCCACTCCCGAATCCGTCCCTCCATGACCGCTAAAAATTCATTATCCCTCTGGATCTGGCGGTTCAGTTCTCCAAGTTCTGTGGGAATCCCTCGCTTCTCCGCATGAACCGCCTCAACGCCCATATGGACGGACGCTACCTTGTTGATTCCCTGGGCTTCATAGGAAAGGTGGCTGATCTGTTCCTCAATACCATTCCTTTTTAACTGTTCATTACATAGCTCCGCCCACGATTTTCTCCACTGGAACAGAGCGTCCCGGCTGTTCCACTGTGCCGTTATGGGATTCTGGATCTTCTCGGTTTTGGGCTGTTTGGAGACACGGGTGAATCCTTTCTTTTCCGCCGCCTCTTTTGTCAGCCACACCTTTTTCCTGCCTATTTTGTACTGGTATTGCTTCTGCCATCCCTCTGTTTCTGCCTGCTTAATCTCTGATGCCAGAACAGAGCGTTCCTCATTATTTTTTCTGCAAAGGTAAGCGGTCTGGGATTTTGCCTGCCACTGGCCCTGCCTATCAAGAGGGCGCATGGTGAGCATGATGTGGACGTGAGGGTTTCTGAAAATCATTTTGTCCTTGTCCTGTGTAGGATTCCCGGCCTTGTCTACCGGGCGGTTCCGGCTGTCAGTGACGGGCGGGTTATGGACCGCAAAGTCGGCGCACATTCCAGCGGAAACAAAGTTCTTTTCTATGAAATCCCTTATGAGGGAGAGACGTTCAGCCTGGTTCAGTTCTTTGGGAAGGGCGGTTTCTATTTCCCTGGCAAGCTGGGCGGAGCCGGATTTTTCCGCCTTCTCCACTGCGTTCCATAGGGCTGATCTGTTTTTAAATTCCTCCGGCGCGTGTTCCGGCAGAAGGATTTCCGTGTGTTCTATCCAGCCTTTCCGGCTGTAGTCGTGGGTCAGCCCGTCCCAGTGGTTTGTGAGGGTATCGCCGCTCCGGTAGGCGGCTGCGGCAACGGCGGAGCGTCCGCTGTTCCTGCCTATGATTTTCACGGAAAGATGGTAAATTGCCATGGCTGGCTTCAACTCCTTTGTGGTTTGTGTGGCTTCTGGTTTTGGGTCTTTGGGCTTGTGGTTTTGTCCCTATGGTTTTCGCCCTCTGCAGGAGCCTTCGGAGAACGCACACCTGGCCCGGAGGGTCAGGTATAAGTGCGCCCTTTCCAGTAAAATGGAGAAGGGATTTACTGTCCCAACTCCGATATAAAAGTGATGGTTGCAGGTGATAGGACAGCGAAATAGACAATCTTCTCTATTTCCTGATTTGTGAAACGGTCAGCCGGTTTGACCTCATTGATTGCACTTTCCAGGATAGCGCCTCTCTCAATGAGCCGGTGCGCCCTGGCTTTGCGTTCCTTTAATTTTGCCCGTTTCCGGGCTGCTTCTTCCCTATGCTTTAACTGTAGTTCTTCTAATTCTGTCATGTGTTACCTCCTTCGTCTGTGGGTATCAGGTAAAGCTGGTATCTCCGGTTCCCGGTCAGCTATTTCTAAAGAAATATCAGGATTGCCGGTATCCCTTGAAATCTCCGGTCCTTCTATGGAATGTTCCCGGATGTGTTTTAAAATCGCCTGGTCCAGCTTCTCAATCAGGCTGTGGGCGGTCTTTTGGATTGTGGAGAGGGAGCTTTTCAGTTCCGGCAGTTCCTTACTGCTGCTCCATGTCGCCAGATAAGGAAAACTGTAACTTGATGTATCCAGTCCCAGGTGACAGCAGACAATAAAAGCGATGCTTTCGGCCTCCGTCTCCATGGTTGCGGAATCCTTTAAATTGTTTGTCCCGCTATGCAAAATACTGTGTGCCGTTTCATGGAATCCGGTTTTCACCGTCTGCAATTCACTCATGCCGGACTTAATCACAATCTCATTTAATAGAGGGCTGAAATATCCTTTCTTCGATTCCTCCCAGGATTCAAACCGGATGGGAGCCGGCGCTGTTTCTTTTAAGGAATCCATAATGATTCCATAATCCGTCACTTGTCCATTCAGTTCCTCTGCCATAACCGGGAGAGGCTTTCCCTCCGTCTGGCTGATGTCAAAAATCGTGGTGGGATAGAAGGTAAGGTACTCAATCTCTTTTGGCACCTTCACCGGGTTCCCGTCCTGGTCCAGCACCGGCTTCCTGGTGTCCTTGTCAATCTTATCCATATATTTTGTGAATCTCTTTTTGCTGGGCGCAAGAATGGAAATGCCGTGTTCTCCCTTCTTCACATTCCGCTCCATGCCCTGCCAGGTTTTGTATCCTGCCAGGAGACGGGCATCCGGCTTCTGTAACAAAATCAACATGGTATTGTTATAGCTGTAGCCATGGAACCGGGACATGACTTTTAAATAGTCTTTGTACTTTTGAGAGGAAAAGACTTCCTTGATCCCGGCCTCCAGCTTGTCCGTCAGTTCTTTTAATTTATCTTCCGGGTTTTTCTTCTGTACGGCTGTGTACCTCTTTTGTGTCATGGAATCCCTCCGGCCTTATGCCTGGCTTAAAGGAAGGACAGACGGAAATCTCTATCCCTGCCTCCGCTCTGCCCGATAACTGTATGTAGTTTCTGTATGCTTCTATAAAATCTAATTTTCTCTGTAAATTCATAGTATCTGCTCCTTCCCTGGTTATCTCTTGCGGTGCATGGCTGCCAGTCCCGGCAGTTCCCTTTCCAGGGTTTCCGTCTGTCCTGCCAGGGTTAAGGCATGCCCGTCAAACTCATAAACGTTATCGGAAAGACGCTCCTCAATGGGAACCTCCTGCCGGTCGATCCGGTATACCATGTCCCTTAATTCCTCCGCCTTTGCTCCGGTTGATTTTGGGACAATCAACACCTCATGGACGGAAGAAGGAAGGATATAAAAGCCTTCTCCCAGATCCCGCCCGGCCTTCCTCATAACGGAAGGGTCCGCAACCAGGGCGGCTCCGTCAATCCCTCCGTTTACGTTCAGGACATAAAACGGGATGTCCGGGAGCTGGTCCCTCATTTCCTCTGTCAGTTCCTCCGACATCCCTCCCTGGACCGCACGGGCAATCAGAGCGTCCTTCATGGTCCGCAGGCGGGCCTGCATAGCCATGTTGCCTTTGGCGGTCCTTAGCAGTTCTTCCTTTGTCATCTGGAGGTGGGCAAGCAGCGGATTCGTTACTTTTGCCGAATACCCGCCGCCAAAATCCCACTTTGCGTAAAGGGCAAGGTCCGCCACCCGCTCATGAGGGACGTCCTTCAGCCATTCCCGGTTTCCTTCATAGCTGACTATTGCCGACCTCAAATAGTGCGGCGCATTGTCATGGTTCAGTTCCATGATGCGGTTTTTCGTAATCCGCTGGGACTCCAGCCCGTCCTTTATGTAGAAAACAATTTCCTCTACGGAAACACCGTTCTGGAAATCCCGGTAGAACTGGCTGGGATAAACGGCAGGGCTTATGGGCTGCCCTTCAAACCGGATGGAAATCCCTTCCTGGACCGTGTTGTTTTTGGGTACGTCCACCCTCTCCAGGCTGGCTCCCTCCGGCTTCATGGCTTTCTCCAACTCGGTATAGAGTTCTTCAAAAAAATGGTTCTGTTCCTCTGTGTATGTCATATCTTACCTCGCAAATTGTCTGTTATAGCTGCTGACCTTTTCAGCCAGCTTCTTTATTGTTTCGTCTAAAAAGTAATAGCACTTTTTCACCCTCAAATACCCAGTGCCGGAGATAATCAGAATCACTTCCTTCTTCTTTGTGAGGGTGATTAAGTCGTTTGTCTCCACAATGTCCTTATCCTCATAAGAATAACTTTTGTGCCGGTTCTTCCCTCCATTGAGGGTTTCCTTTTTATCCCGGTACTTCCCTGCCCAGGCGGTTACGGATTTACTGCTGTCCGGGTCACTGGATTCGCAAATGACTTTTAACCGGCAGTTGTCCGTCAGAACCCTGGCTTCTTCCTTAGAGTAATTGACCTCGATCTGTGCCAGGGACTGGAAGGCCAGCATGACCATGACCTTTTTGCTTTTTAAAGTGGCAAGGGCGTTAAAGATTCCCTCCACACGTCCAATCCGGGCGAACTCATCCAGAATCAAAAGCAAGGGTTTTTCCTCTTTCTCTGACCGGCGCTCCAGCTCTTTCAGCGTCTGGACTGTGCACAGCCTCATAACTGCTTTATAAGATTCCAGCATATGCTCCGGTATGGCAAGGAACACGGATTTATCCTCCCGGAATGAGTATGGGCTGGCTTTCTGGAAGTTGTCACGGAAACAGAATTTTATGTCGCTTTTAGAGAAAACAGAAAGGGAAGTAGTCATTTCCACCATACAGTCCTCCACGCTCTCCGCATCCTTGCCCGCAAACTTCGCCAGGTATTTATAGCAGAGGTCAGAGGGTTCACTGTCTTTAACGATTTCGGCAATCAGGGATTTCATTTCCGATTCCAGGATTTTATTGACAGAATCAATGAACGTTTCTCCCTGCTGAAAGTAATAAACTAAAAGCCCGGTAAACATGGACCTTGCGTTCTCCACAAAAAAGGAATCCCTGGGATTGGTGCTGATAATGAGGGCCTGGGCGATTTCCTCAATGGCTTCTATGATAAGATCGTCATCTGGATTATTGTGGAGCCGGTAGTAAACGTCCCAGCCAAATGAGGAACGGTCCGCAGGGTCAACCACAAGGACATGTTCCGAGAGGGCATAGGTTGCCTTCTCGTGGAGTTCTCCTTTAATGTCAATCACAAAACAGTTGAAAGCGTTTTTCCCGCTGGCAAAGTTACAAAGCAGGGAATCCAAAAGGACCGTTGAACTTTTCCCGGAACCAGTGCCTCCAATAATACAAGCGTGGTAAATGTCCTTAAGAGGAAACCGGACATAACGGTTTTTGTATTTCCCTAAAATGATTCCCTCCGGCTTCCTGGAAAGAAGTTCAGCCGGTACTTTCGGGTACATGGCGGAACGCTTCAGCGGTGATTCCTTTTTTAGCCCGGTTTCCGGTATGAGACCGTCACCGATGTTAATTTCGGAAAAAGGCTTTCCCTCACATACCACGCTCCAAAAGTTATTGAATATAGCCCAGGCGGCCACAGCGGCACACAAGATAAGGATATGTTTTGCTTCTACGTTTGGAAACGTCCTTCTGGTGATAAAATACAGAATTGGAGCCAGCCAAAGGCCGGTAAATCCAAGGAAGTTATAGATCCACTGAATCGCTCTTTTCATGGTGCGGCTCCTCCTCTGGAATCTCTGCCAGAAATTTGTACTTCTGGTATTCGTCCAGTTCACACTGGATCTGATCCATTTCTCTTTCTGTGAGGATATAAAAACATAAGAATTTACGCATAAGGGATGCCTCCTTTGTAAGTTTGATTCCTTACCTATAGTATGTCAGAAGGGTGGGAGAAAAAGGGTTAAAAAGGAGTTCCTACCCTTATACATTACCTGGAATCTATGACCTTATGGAACGTAACCTTATGGATTGCCTTTGGGAGTTTCCTTATGAAACAGATACCTTGTGAATGGTATCCTTTTGGGTTCTTTATGAGTGGTTTTCCTTATGTACCTTATGGAGTGTAACCCAATGTTGCCTTATGAATGATTCTCCTTGTGTACCTTATGGAACGGCTGCCCTATGTTACCTTATGGGATACTTTCCTTTTGCGCCTTATGATACGGCTGCCCTATGTTACCTTATGGGATACTTTCCTTTTGCGCCTTATGATACGGCTGCCCACTGTGATCCCTATGAAACAGTTTTCCTCATGTCCTTATGGTAAGGATTCCCTATGGCTTTATGGAACGTTTAAGAGCCTTTTGATTTCCTGGTGCTGCGGAGCCTTTTGAATCATAGTAAGGAAAAAACGGGATTGTGTGCTGCATTTCTGATTCATGGAAAGCTGTAGGTGTGATTTTCATTTACCTTGATTCACTGGGAATCACGAAGTGATCTTTATGACAAAACCAGGCGAAACGGTGTAACGGTTTTCTGTATGAGGATTCTTAAGGATTCCATTTCATAGGGCTTTCATATAAGGTTTTTATCCATTGGGTTTTCGTTTCATAGGGAAGTGCTTCATAAGAGAGCATTCATTAGGTTTCCATTCATAAGGGATTTATCACAAGGTTTTTAATCATTGGGATTTCGGTTCACAAGGATTGTTCCATAAGGGATAGAATCATTGGGATTTCACAAGGTAATCCATTCATAAGGTGATTCAGAAGTAATCAGAATAAAAGAGTTCATAAGGATTTCATGAGATAAAGAGGTGCTGTGCTTAGGGTGCAAATGTCCTTAGCCAGCAGAAGCATAAGTCCATAAAAGCGGCTGTTACAAGCGGCGTTGTTCTGTCCTGCCGCATGAGCATTACTGCTCCCGCAATCATGTCCCGCCGCGCACGCAGCCGATACGCGGCCCAGAACCGGACCTTACCTTTTACTTTTAATCCCGCGGGTCCCGTCTCCGGTTTTTAACCCGCGGCTACATTTCTGTATGTCGGTACAAGGGCATAGATGTACCTAGACAATGGCTGTAAAACCTTTGCCACATGACACGGGCCGGTATCGTGCAGGGACCTTCTATGCCGGGTCTCCTGACCTGCACTGGCCGACTGGCCGGGAGCTGCTTTCTTTAATGGTGCTCACCCACGAATTACTGTTTATACTGTCACGTTACCCAGATAGCCGTATGACCGGGCTGCCCTCTGTCATACAACACTCCCATGTGGCGGCATGGGCACGCCTGACTGTCTCCCTTTTCATGGCTCCGTCCGTCAGCGACCGGCCATAGGTATTCAGTTGTCTGCTGCCGCCAAAACTCTCCAAAATGCGGCACACCTTCCAGGAAAGGTTTTTCCTCTAAAGTCAGTATGTAAGACCTGATCCGGTTGGGACGGAAATTTTCTCCTTAATCTATAAATTTTTTATAAACTGCCGATTGAAAAAGTTTATATTTTCTTTATAATTTCTCATTCGCCAAAAAGCCCAAAACTTACATACTGTTTACAGACTATAAAACGTAAGAAAGGGACAGGAACCATATGAGTTATGAGAGGATAGGAGAAGATTTAAAGAGAAAAGCGAAAGAGGCCGATTTAGTCAGCTACTTAAAGGCAAGGCATCCAAGGAGCGTGAGGTTTTCGGACCACCCGGACAAGCCCGGCTTTGTCTGCTGGCGGAGCGTGGAGCATGACAGCCTTACCTTTTACCGGAAGGAGGAACGGGACGGAAGATCCATTTATAAATACACCCGCCACTCCACGGACGAAACGGATGACGGGATTGGCTATCTGGTGCGTTATGAGGGATATTCCTTTATAAATGCGATTAAGGCTCTGGCGGCCTTTGAGGGATAAAGATACATAAATCAGGAGATATGAAAAGCCGGGATGCGCTCCCGGCTTTTGTCATGTTTTATCAGGATTTTAAAGGCTCCATTCAATTTCATAGGCTCCGTCTGAATGGAGGGTGATTTTATCAATCAGAAGTTTTACAAGTTCCTTTTTCTGTTCCATAAGGAGCAGCCCATACTCAATATGCTCCTGCGGCCCGTGGTAAAAATTCAGTTCGGAATTGTTTTCCAGGTTCACTTTGAGGAAGTCCACCGCGGACGTGTTCATCTGCACCTTTAACTCAATCCCGTTGATTTCTGTCTGCCTTTCCTCAATAGCTGCCTGGAGTACCTCGGCGGTAAGCCCTCCTTTTGCCGCCAGGGCGATCAGGTTGTCCAGTTCTTTTTTTAATTCCTCCTTCCGGGTTTCCAGTTTCCGGTTTTCTTCCTGCTTCTGCCGTTCCCTGCCCTCAATGGAATCCAGGTATCCCTGAATCTCCCTGCCTATCTGCTCCTGGAGGGTTTCAAAATTCACTTTCCGGTAGCTTTCACCGCATATTTTGTGGGTGGCTCTTCCCGGGCAGCTTAAGTATGGCCTCATGTTGGTGCTCTGGCTGTAGGATTTGATTGTATGGCCGCAACTGGCGCATTTCAGTTTTCCGGCTAATTCTTCCAGGGCTGAGGGAGAATTGGCGCGTTTGAACTGCTCGTTCTTTTTTAGGCGGCTCTGGACGGATATGTATAAGTGGCTTGGAACAATGCCGGGAATGTTGGTGAGGTAAACCGACTGTTCTTTCATGTCCTCATATTTGCTCAGGGAGGAATTTCCTTTCTTCTTCGCCACGATACAGCAGGAAGTGGAACCATCCCATTCCTCCTGCTCATTAAGGAACTTAATCTTTTTTGTCTGGAAATATTTATATAATTTCTGGTCAGCCTGGACATAGACCGGGTTCTGCATGATCCGGGAGAGGGTGCAGGATACAAACTTTCCTCCCTTGCGTGTCCGGTAGCCCTGGTTATACAGCCAGGTACAGAGGGAGGCAAGGGAGAGGTGGGCGGTTCCGTCATACAAGGAGAAAGCAGCCCTTACAAGGTTCAGTTCCTCCGGGACCGGCTTCAGGGTGGGAACGTTGTTCTCCGTCCTCGCGTTTTTATATCCGTAAGGCGCCGGCCCTCCGGCCCACCTGCCGTCTGTAATCCGGTAGTAGTAGTTGTCCTTGACTCTCTGCTGGATGGTTTCCCGTTCCATTTGTGCGAACACGGCGATAATCTGCATCATGGCCCTTCCCATGACGCTTGAGGTGTCAAATTTCTCATTGACAGAGACAAACTCGGTGCCGTATGCCTCCATGGTCTGGTAAAGCTGGTTGAAGTCCACAATGTTACGGCTGATCCGGTCCAGCTTGTAAACGTACACGGTGGAGATCCGCCCGGCCCGGATTGCCTCAAACAGCCGTTTCAGATCCGGCCTCTCCGTGTTCTTGCCGGAAAATCCCTTGTCCTGGAATACCAGCGGCTCCTGGGTTTTGGCAAGGGCCCTGCACTGCTCAATCTGGGCTTCAATGGAAACACTGTCTTTCTTGTCTACGGACTGTCTGGCATAAATGGCTTCTTGTCTCATGGTATATAACCTCCTACATAAGTGGCGATATAATCATAACTCTTTTGGCGGGATATGCCAACCATGATTATATCTGGATTTGAAAATCTTTACTTATGTATCAATTATATAGGTATATCGTTGCCAAACAAATCATAAATCATCGCAGTGCGAAGATCAGCAGCATCTAATTTAGTACCATCATTC
>NZ_CALPCY010000077.1:0-17677 GCF_943193115.1 Otoolea muris | reverse complement strand
GCTGAGAGGTGTAAGTACGGTTTTAGGAGGGAGTATGGTGCTGTCGAAGTTGGCGACAGACTGTGCTTACCTCATGACTTAGATATTCAGGTATCCAAGCTGAAGCTGTTAAAGGCGAACCACACCAGTCAGAAGTACCGCTTAGAGGACAATATCGTGAAGCATTACCCTGTGCAGATCGCTTCCATGAAGGAACGCCTTGCAGGGTATCGTGCCGACATTCAGACCTACACACAGAATAAATTCCCGGACAAGGACACTTTCTCCATAAAAATCGGAAACCGGGTATATACGGACAAAAAGGAAGCCGGGGCAGCACTGATTGATATGTGCCGGAGCGCAAAACAGCCAAATATGGCGGTCACAATCGGGGAGTATCAGGGATTTAAGATGAGCGTTTCCTTTGATTCGTTCTTTTCCAAGTTTACGGTGAACCTAAAGGGCAGCATCACCCATGAGGTGGAAATCGGCACTGATCCGTTGGGAAATTTGCAGAGGTTAAATAACGCTTTAGAGGGCATGACCGGGAAAATGGAAACGGTGGCGCAGAAGCTGGAGAACGTGGAGCATCAGCTTGAAACCGCAAAGGTGGAGGTTACAAAGCCATTCGCACAGGAAGCGGAGCTTGCGGAGAAACTGGAACGCCTGACAGAGCTAAATGCCCTTTTAAATATGGACGAAAAGGGCGGCGATGGGATTGATATGGACGATGAGCCGGAGAATGACGGGGAACAGGAGGAACTTGATACAGAGGAAATGGGGCATGATGCGGAAGCGGTGGCGGATGCGCCTTTCAGACCGCAGGTGAACCGGGCAGTATCGGAGAAGGTGGCGGAGCATGGGAAAGAGAGGATGTTAGCCGACAGTCCGAGATGCCGCATTTCCGTAAAAGAGAAACTTGCCGAGATGCGTGAGAAGGCATACGGGCAGAAAACGCCGGAAAAGCCGGATATTTCAAAAGGTAAAGGTAAAGAGGAAAGTTTATAAGGAGGGCAAAATGGAAACAGCGGGACAGAACACAAAACAAGTCATGGAGGAAAATGATGTATTAAAGCAGTTCATGGAGCTGCTTAACCAGCAGAACATGAAAGAGCAGTCACAGGATTTTATGGGTGTTTTCTGGTATGTGGCGGGTATGCAGGTACAGCTTGCCGCAATGGTGGGTGAATTACAGGGTGTCCGGGAGCAGCTTTCTCAGATGCAGGAGAAACAGCCGAAGTCCGTTACGGAGAACCTTATGGAGAAAATATCCAACCTTCAGGAGAAAATCACAAGCCTATCGGAACGTCTGACAGCGGTAAGAAACCGTCTTGTGGAAACAGCAGCGCAGGCGGTCAATACCTTTAAAGAAAAGGGAAAGGTGGAGATGTGCAAGGTTCTCCAGAAAGGAATCTCCGGCATGAAGTCCATGCTTTCCGGCTACCGGGAGCGTCTGGTTGACGTGATGACGGACTGTGAAAAGACAGCCAACCAGATTGACAGCATCGGGGACGAGTTAAAGCAGATCGGGAACAGCGTTTCCAACGTAGGCAGGCTGTTAGCCGGGAAAGGAACGAAAGAGGTATCGGACGAAAAGCCGGGTGTCGGTCTGACAAGGGCGGTCAACACGCCTGTAAAAAAGGCGGTGGAGAACCTGCGGAAGAAGATTGACGGGACGGATCAGGCGTTTGAAAAGCTGGATCGGCTCTCTGCCCGTCTGGATGCCGGGAAGGAAGCGGAGAAAGGAGGGCGGGTGTCCGTAAAGGATAAGCTGTCGCAGATGAAGGAAAAGGTGGGACAGCAGAAAAAAGCGCCGGAGCCGGATAAGGCAAAAAGCAAAGAGGAATGTTTATAAAACTATCAGCAAATAAAAATATCCAAAGCGGGGGCAGACAGGGAAACTTATCTGCCCTCTGTTTTTATGGAGGAAAAGGAGAGAAAACCATATGGCAGATGCAAGAACTGAAAAACAGAAAGTAAAAGAGATAACGGACAGGCTGGAGGAAGGCTTGAAGGAGCTGTTTGAAGGGGAGAAATATAAAAGCTACCTGAACACCATGTCAAAATTCCACAATTACAGCGCAAACAATATCCAGCTCATAGAGATGCAATGCCCGGATGCGACATACGTTGCCGGGTACAAGGCATGGCAGAGGAATTTTGAACGCCATGTAAACAAGGGCGAGAGGGGTATCCGTATCCTTGCGCCTGCGCCCTATAAAATAAAACAGGAACAGGAGAAGATTGATCCGGTAACAAACGAGCCTGTGCTTGACCGGGACGGGATGCCCGTCATGGAGGAAGTGGAGATAAAGATACCTGCCTTTCGTGTCGTGACAGTGTTCGATTATTCCCAGACGGACGGGAAAGAGCTTCCCGGACTTGGCGTGAGTGAACTGCATGGGGATGTGGAGCGTTATCAGGATTTTATGGAAGCATTGGAGAGGGTTTCCCCTGTCCCAATCCGATATGAGGAAATGGAGGGTGACAGGAAAGGATATTTTATTGATTTAAGCCGCCCTATCGCCATTAAAGAGGGCATGAGCGAAGCCCAGACCGCAAAAACCGGAGTCCATGAAGTGGCGCACGCAAAACTCCATGCAAGGGAGATAGAACATGAAACAGGGTTTGACAAAGACCGGGAAACGAAAGAGGTGGAAGCCGAGAGCGTTGCCTACACCGTATGCCAGCATTTCGGAATTGACACGTCCGATTATTCTTTCGGGTATATCGCCGGGTGGAGCAGCGGAAAAGAGATGCCGGAGTTGAAATCTTCCCTTGACACTATACGCCGGACTTCCTCGGAACTGATAAAGGGGATTGAAGCGCAGCTTCTGGAGATTGAAAAGGAACGTGCTGCAGAACAGTCACAGGAGGACATTATCCTGCTTGTGTCAAATACAGACCGTTCCGAATATGACCTTTTGAATGTTAAAGGCATGGAGAGGACGGAAATATTTAATCTGTTGTCTGCCATGAAAGACGATGACAGGCAGAGCGTGGAAGCCTACCTTGAAAGAGCCGGGGCATGGGTAACGCTGCTTGCCAATGAACGGAGTGAGGAAGTAGGGGAATACCATTTAGACTATGCCTATGATACGGATACCCATGAGATAACCGATTACAAGGCATTGCAGGAAGAACGGGAGAAAGCCAACATTCCGATTGAATATGGCGATGTGGTTGTGAGATTCTCCACGCCGGACAGCGGGGAATATGAAACCATTAAAATCACAAATATGCAGTCGGAAGTGCAGAATACCCTGTATGACATACTGATGCGTGAAGTGGACGGGCAGGAGGGAACTGCTCTGGATTATCTGCGTGAAAAGGGTTTTGAGTTTGTGCCGATTATGAGAAGCGGCGGTTTGAATGACGGTTATCCGCAGTTCTTTGATTATGACATGGATATGACGGAAAAGGAGCTTTATATCGCTTCGGAGCTTCCGGCAACGGTACAGGCGGAGCAGCTCATTAACCGCATGGAATTTCACAGGTCGGTATATGACAGCGATGAGCGCAATCTGATTATGAACCATGCGTATAAGCTGGATGATATGTATAAGACCACTTCCCTTGCACACTCCATTGCGGAGCAGAAAGACGATTCAGCCTTGCTTTGGGAAACGATCAGGGTGGCGCAGGAAGAAATTGACGCTCTCCCGGACGGAATGGTGGGGCTGTCGGAAATGCGCGAATACGGGTATTCATGGGATGAAATGCTCCCTCTCACAAAGGATATGGCATCGGAGCTGTTCGGGGAAGATGTGTCGGTGTACCAGCTCCACGCAGACGGTTCAGAAACGCTTGTGGAGGACAGGGCGGCATTGCGGGAGCATGACGGGCTGTTCGGCGTGGAAAAAGGTGATTGGAACGCTTATAAGGAATACCAGTCCATGAAGCAGGAATTGGAGGACAGCGAGCCTAACCGGGAAGCACAGCTTTTGTATGGAAATGAGGGCGGGTATGGCATCTACCAGCTTAAAGATTCAGCGGAAACAAGGGATATTCGTTTTATGGATATGGATTACCTCGAAAAAGAAGGTATCCCGGTTTCCAGAGAGAATTACACCCTTGTCTATACCGGGGAACTGAAGGAGGGCATGAGCCTTGAAGATATTTATACCAAGTTCAACATAGACCACCCGGCAGACTTTACCGGGCATTCCCTTTCTGTGAGTGACGTGGTGGTGCTGCATCAGGGCGGGGAGAATACAAGCCATTATGTGGATTCCGTTGGTTACAGGGAGATACCGGAGTTTACAAAGGAGCTTTCGGTATCGGCGGAAATCAGCACAGAAAAAAATGCAGTCAGGGAGGAAACAGCGGAAATCCCGGCAGAAGCAGCGGAAGAACATACAGCGGCAGAGCCGGACAATGACAAAGTTTCCTATTATGTCATTGAGGATTTATCCACTTGGGCGGAGAACAGCCCGGAAAAAAGCAGGCTGGAGCGTTTTGAGAGCCTTCCGGAAGCAATGACGAAATTCACAGAGTATCGGGGAAAGGAAACGGAGGACAAGCCGGATATGGCGAGGGCAACTTTCGGCTTCCATGTCAATGGCAGCGAATTTGACCTGATCCACGTCAGAAACCATGAAAACTGTCTGTCACTGGATTTTACGCACAGCAAGGCGGCGGTGGAAAGCAGCCGCTTCATGGAGGATTTGCAGGCTTTAAATCACGAGGTCGGCTTTGACAAGGTACGGGTTCACCGGGAAATGTCACCGGAGGAAATCAAGGATTTTGTGAAACAGCGGTTTGAGTACCAGCTAAAGAGCAGCGGTCTTGACGATATTTCCCTCTATATGGACAGGTTTGATGCCCTCTATGAACAGGGGAAAATGGAACACCTTATGCCAACAGCCAACCAGAAGCATATCGTGGAAGATGTACCGTTTACGGAGTGGGAAAATCCGTACATAGATGCCAATGTTAGGGAAGCGGACAGGGTGGAAACAGAGCTTGCCTTCCGTCTGGCAGACCGTTATATCAGTATTCAGGAAGCCACTGAGGGGTATGATTACACCATATATGATATGGACTACCGGGAACTGGACGGGGGTGTATATGACAATCCGGACATAACAATCAGACAGGCACTTGACGAGATTGTGACGGATTTGAAAGAGCCAGCGCACAGGAGCAGTCTGGAGGGCAGTATCCGCACTGACGATGAACTGATACCGATTGATTATGACGGATTGATAGAAAAGGCAGAGCAGGCGGCAAAAGAGCATCTTGAGGAACGTATCAGAACCGAAGTGCCGGAAGCGGTGGAAAGCAAAGTGATAGCCGATTTTAAAGCCAGAACTGAGGAATTATTTAACCCTGTCAACGGGCAGACACAGGAAGATATAGAAATGAGTGTTTACGCTTATTTACAGTCCAAAATTGACGAGTATGGAATGGATATAGAGCTTGTGGATATGGCGGTTACAGGGAGCAGATGCAGAGGTTTGGAAGAACCTGTATCTGACCTTGACGTGGCTGTGGAGTACTGGGGCGGGGAAAACGAAGATACCTTGTTCAATGCCTTCAACGAGGACGGTTTTACAATCGGCGGCGTTAAGGTAGACATCAATCCCATTACAGAGGGCAAGACCGGGACGCTTGGGGAGTATCTTCCGAGTGTGGAAGCCTATCTTGAGGAAAAACGAGCCGCCCTGCAGGAGAAAGCCGCAGAGCAGGCACAGGAGGAAAAACAGACGGTTGTCACCCTTACAGTGGCGGAGTGCGGGGAATTCCACAATTTCGGAGAGTACCATGAGGGGATAGCAGACGTCCCGGAAGCAATCGCTATTTTCAACCAGATACCGCCGGAGAGGATGAACGGTATCCCAAGCATCGGCATCAATATCCATACAGAAGGGACAGAAAGCTATGAGGACACGCAGATGGATATTGTTTCGGGCAGAGTTGCGGATTTGGAGATTCTGGACTATGTGCCGGATATTACAGATAATCCGAAGGCGGTGGAGGTCATTGCGGAGCTGATCGACAAGCTGCCGGATATAGAGGTCAGGGGTTCTCTGGAGAAGTGGCAGGCGGCTTTCCTTGCTGCGGAGATAGACCAGCTTGCCTACAACTACGACACTGTTCAGTACAATCAGACAGTGGAGGACAGGGAAGCGCAGATGGCGAATATCACAGAGGACATCAGGAACGGGAATACCGGGTATCTGAATGATTTCCTCAATGCGCTCATTTCAGACAGTATCCGGGAAGGCATGACGGATGTTTTCGGGAAAGGGACGGAGCTTGATGACAGTGAGGGCGTACAGACCGCAAGGAAGGCGAAGGAGCTGTTAGATAAGCTGGCAGAATACAAGCCGCTTGCAAAGATTGAGGAACTGGAAGAATGTAACTATAACATGATTGATAACGTTCTGAATAATGAGAAGCCGAAGGAGGAAAAACAGACAGGCAGAATTTCCATAAAGGAAAAGCTGGCGGAGAAAAAGGCGGTTATCGAGCAGAGGGATAAGTCGGAGAAGGAAGCCCCGGAAAAGGGGACAGAGAAAAAATCGGAGAGGGAGATATAAGAGCATGGCACAGATACAATATAAGTTCAATAAAAATGATGAATATCTGACACCTCCCTATGCGGTATATCCGATTATAAAACGTTTGAAGGCAAATACAACAGTATGGTGTCCTTTTGATATGGAGAACAGTCAGTTTGTGAAAGTGCTGTCGGAGCATGGTTTTTTAGTCATTTATAGCCATATAAAAATGGGGCAGGATTTCTTCTTAATGGAAGTGCCAGAATGTGACTACATTATCAGCAATCCCCCATACAGTCAAAAAGGCAGGGTATTGGAAAGGCTGTATGAGATTGGAAAACCGTTTGCAATGCTTATTAACTTTCAGGGCATATTTGACCATAAAGAAAGATTTCGGCTGTTTAAGCAGAACCGGGTGGAAATGTTGTGGCTCAGTCCAAGAGTAAATTATATTGGCATGGAGAAAAAAGCAAACGAAAGAGTGCCATTTCAAAGCGGCTATATTTGTAGCGGAATATGCAGTAACCAACTGGAGTTTGATTATATGGAAATTCATAGAAAAGGAGAGGGAGCTAATGGATAAATTTACAGTGGAAGAAATCAATTTGATGTGTGTGTTTGAGGGGCAGGACAGGACGGGCATGATTGCCGACATAAAGAACGTAATCCCCCACATACAGGACAGTGATATGGTGGAGCTTGCCGGACAGGTCTTAGGGAAACTGGAAGCCATGAGCGATGCGGAATTTGCAGAGGTGGCATTGGAAGCGGCGGAGTGATTAACGCAAATCTTTTATAGCATTATTCGACATAACGTGCTATAATTCTCTTAGTCAGATTAGAGCAGGTAGGGATAGTCTGCGGTTGTCCTTTCTGGAAACGGAAAGGAGGTCGGTATGAATACGTTAGAAGTGCTTACGTTGGTGCTGGTGATTTTTGCAGCCTTAACATACATAGACAATAAACACAACCGCAAGTAACGGAAAAGGCTATCTTCTACTGCCATAGAGGATAGCCTTGTAATCCGTAATTTTTTACGCTTTATAAGTTTCCGATTGAACAACCGTCGGACGTGCAATATCCTCCGGCTTCTAAGATGATTATAAACCAACACTGCGAATTTTGCAAGAGGGTTTAGGAAATGGGGGTGCTTCGGCGCTCCTATTTTTTTGTGGATTTGTAGACTATATTACAGGAATATGGTCTTGTTTACAAGAATTTTTTTAAATTTATATAATAAAGTAGGAAGGAATGGGTGGGATTCCGCCGCAGTCGGCATTGTGGGAAAATCCAAAAGTTTAGATTTTCCCACGATGCTTTTTTGCTTTTAAAGCCCTTTTCAGACAGGGAATTATCGGGAAGGGTTATTATCCCGGTCTGGCTGTTCCTGTGCGCTTTTTGGCGGCTCTGTGCGCCCTAAATACTGGTTCAGGTTCTCCAGTTTCCGGTTCAGCGATTTCAGCTCTTTTTCACAGTTTTTGTATGTGGCGGTCAGTTCTTTTTTCTGTGCGGTCAGCTCCTGATACTCCGCTTTCAGCTTGTCGATGTTCAAGCCTTTTAAGGGGATGCCCGCCTGCTCCAGCATACGCCTTGCGCCGCCATAAAGGATAATCTGGCTCTCATGCTTACGGAAATAAGCGTCAGGGTTTTTGGACTTCTTATAGGCGGTATGATACGCTTTATTTGCCTTGTACTGCTCCGCATATTTGATGATTTCCGCAAGGTCTTTGATGCGGTTCTCCAGCTTGCGGACAGTCTGCTTTGCTTCCTTCCCGGTGGCGGCTGTGGTGGCGATTTTCTGCTCTAATTCTTTTATAGAGCCTGCTTCATTATATGCCTGTGCCGCAATCTTTAAATTCTCAACCGCCGCCCACCTCTGCAGCCCCGGACTGTTCTGGAATTTCTCATCGGAGGTATCAATCAATCTCTTATTTGCGTAATCCCTTTTCGGGATAACTGCCTTCCGTTCCCGTTTCAGTTCAATCCGTTCTTTGATGCGCTCCTTCGTGTATTCCTTTCCGAGTGACTTGATGCTGCCACGCACAAAACGGTCTTTGCCAAGTGGACGGAAGGAGATAAATTTGAGGGCGTCTTCCCCAAAAGTTTCTCCTTTTATCTCATAGCCTTTTGCACGCATCAGGAGCAGAAATTCTTCATAGGTGGAGGATGATTTTATGGCGGCGTTGATGTCTTTCCTTATCTGTGTTTTCCATGCGGAGCTGTTCTTATCTGCCTGCCATTCGTTGTATTTTTTCCCACGCTCCCCGCCGGGGATAATGACAGAAAGATTATGCTCGCTGCACAGCTCGTCACTTAATTTTCGGATACGGTAATAGCTCTGCTTACAGTCGTGATATTTATCATGCTCTATGTTGTCGGCGGCACAGAAAATGATATGGTTATGGACGTGACCTTTATCAATATGTGTGGTGACAACATAAGAATATTTCCCCTCTAAAACCTTGTCCGCAAGTTCCTTCCCGATCTGGTGCGCTTCGTCAAAGCTGACCTCACCGGGAGCGAAAGCCTGTATCAGATGATAGGCTTTATTGGGGCTGTTTTCCCGGCAGTGGTCTAAGGTGTATTTGAAGTCAATCGCTGCGGTTTCCGGCGCACAGGCGTAGGAAGAAATGTAGATGCTTCCGTCTGTTTTGTCCGGGTTGCATATGTAGGCTACCGCTTTATCAACGGTTGCTGTGACAGCATGGATTTTTGTGACTGCCATACCTGTTTCATCAACTCCTTTACTTCGTCCATATCTTCCTGATAGACGTGGTTTGTGCTGTTAATCCTCTTTGCAATCTGGTTCAGACTTGAACTGATCCGCCCAAGCTCCGTATTGTATTCCCGTAAAAAACTGTAATCCACGTCATAGACATATCCGTATAGAATCAGTTTCCGGATAAAAGCCGATTTGCTTTTCATGCCGGACAGCTTAAACTTCTCGTCAAGGATATATTGCTCCTTGTCATCTAAGTGAAATTCATTCCGGTTGGTGCGTGTCCTGTTTGCCATTTTTACATCGTCCTTTCTAAATTTGGGCATAAAAAAACTGCTGTAACTTGTCCGGTTTACAACAGTCTGGTTTCGTGTCTGTTCAGTTGTTTTGGATAGAATTATCCATGTGTTATTGTAGCAAATCTGCGTGGGAAGGTCAAGGACTTGCAGAGAAAAACGCAAAGAAAACCAAAGAGGGTTAGGGATACTTCCCTATGGAAATTTCATCATACGGACGGTAGGGAAGTATGGGGAATTTCGCCCATGTGTCCGGACATGGGCAGTGCTTGCTATTCTTGCTATTCTTGTCTTTCGACACTCCCAGAGGGTGTGTCGGTGTTCCGATTGCTTATGCAATTTGCTTGGAACACAAAATTTTAAAGAGAATATTAAATCAATATATGGCACAACAAGGGGATTGACAAAAGGGAATACCTGATATATAATGAACGAAAGTTCAAGATTGGGGAATTGAAGATGGCACAAGTGCTTAAGGACGAGATTAGAGAAAATATACTAAAGGCGGCATTACAGGAATTTTTTGAAAAAGGGTACAAGTCGGCAGCTATGCGCCATATTGCAACACAGGCTAAAATTCCCACAGGTCTTATTTATTCTTATTATGAAAATAAAGAAGCGCTTTTTGAAGCAGTTCTTAGACCAGTACTGTATGATTGGGAACGAGTATTAACCTCAGGAGGGGAAGATAACAGTAAGCATACGGATAGCGATATTTATGGACTTAGCAAAGCGGAAACAGAATGTATCTTGAATTTATTTGATCATCGGCAGGAGTTTATCATTCTGATTGATAAAAGTGAAGGTACAAAATATGAGAATGAAAAAGAACGCTTTGTTAAAGATATAGAGGAGCATTTGAATAAACATCGGAATGATGACACAGATGATACAGTCTTTTTGCATATCATCGCCAATAATTTTGTGGACGGTTTGATGCAGATTATGTATCATTACAAAGGAAAGGAATGGGCGGTTATGATACTTCATAAATTATCAAAAATGTATTTGTCGGGAATTGGTCTTTAGACCAATTCCTTTTTTTATTGAACAATATTGAATTTATGTTCAATATTAGGAAGGGGAGATTTTGTATGATGTCACTACTAATACGGTTATTTATCAAAAATGAGGAAGATATTTTAAATCCTAATGTAAAAAAAGCTTATGCTACATTATCCAGCATTGTTGGGATTACATTAAATCTGCTTTTATGTACAACAAAAATCATAATTGGTTTATTAAGTCATTCTGTTGCAATATCCGCAGATGGATTTAATAACTTGTCAGATGCGGGAACGAATGTAGTATCACTGCTAGGATTTAAGATTGCAAAATTTGGCAAGGGAAGTATGCATCCTTTCGGGCATGGAAGAATTGAGTGGATCATGGGAATATTTGCATCTATAGCTGTGATTCTTATGGGAATAAAACTTGTAGAAACTTCTGCCCAAGCAATAACGAGTCCACAGGCACCTTCGTTTAATGCCGCTGTTGCAATTGTATTGATTCTCTCTATTTTTATTAAGGTTTATATGTATTGTTACAATAAAAAGTTTGCAAAAATTACCGATTCTGAAACTTTAAAGGCAACCGCTGTAGATTGTATTAGTGATTCTTTTGCTACCAGCGCAGTTTTAATTTCGTCTGTTTTTTCTTATATGACGCATTGGAAAATTGACGGCTATTGTGGAGTGCTTGTATCTATATTCATTACTTTTGCGGGCATAAAAAGTTTATGGGAAGTTTTAGGGCGAATTATGGGAAAGGTAGCAGATGAAGATATACTGGAAACTATTTTACAAATGACAAGGGAATATTCAGAAATTATTGCCGTTCATAATCTGATGCTCCATGACTATGGTTTTGGGTATTTTGTTGTTTCAATGCGTGTTGATGGATACAAAAAAGATAATGAGAAGCTTTATGCCGCAGTAAATGAGATTGGTTATAGCTTATATCAAAAATTCCATTGTGATTGCTTTATACAAATTGATTATCTTTTGAATGATGAAACAGTCATGGATTATATCAAAGAGAAAATATATGCAGTATTAAAAAAATATAATGCTGAGATCAAAATAGATAATTTCAGGTTGATTGAAAACGGAACTTATACAAATGTGGTATTCAATATGCTCTACCCTTCTGAATTACAGAAAAGAGAAGATGAAATTTATAAGGACATTACAGAGAAAATTGAATCCGAAAATCCGGGGTACCGTACCATAATCAAAGGTATTATACGGCGTGAGCGTTTAAGTTTGCGCTGATAATATAAAAATTCAAACGAGGAGGATATTAAGATGACAGAAAAATCAAATCGTATCTATTTATTAGGGGAGGCAGATGTTGCTTCCGCATTGCTAAAATTAGGTATACCAACAATGGTCGGTATGCTGATTTCCGCTTTATACAATGCCATTGATGCGTATTTTGTAGGTGGCTTGGGAATGAGTCAAATGGGAGCGGTATCTGTTGTATTCCCAATTGTACAGATTATTATAGGTTTGGGAATGATGTTCGGGGCGGGAGCTTCTTCTTACATATCTCGTCTGCTTGGAAAGGGAGATAATGAACAGGCAAATAAGACTGCTTCTACCTCGCTTTTTTCAGGACTTCTTGTAGGGGCAATTATTATAGTAGGAATTATGGTTTTTCTTGACACTGTACTTACTTCACTGGGTGCGACTGAAACGATTTTACCTTATGCAAAAGCCTATGCCCGAATTTATGTAACAGGTTCTATTATAAATGTTTTTACCGTTATGATGAACAATTTGCTTACAGCGCAGGGAGCTACAAAATTCACTATGATTGCTATGCTTACAGGGAGTATTGCCAATGTAATATTAGATCCCATTATGATTTATGGTATGGACTTGGGAATAGAGGGAGCAGCCATTGCTACAGTCATTTCTTTATGTATCAATATGGCAATTTATATTGGATACATAGCAAAAAAGAAGGGTGTTTTAAGGTTTTCGGTTAAGAATGTAGCACCTTCAAAAATAATGTATGCAGAAGTTTTGAAAATAGGTATACCCGTACTTTTATTCCAGCTTCTTGCAAGTGCGGCTATGGGAACTGTTAATACGGCATCAAAACCATATGGCGATTATGCAGTAGCAGCTATGGGAGCAGTTACCCGTATTATGACAGTTGTAACCTATGTTGTTTTTGGATTTCTGAAAGGATTTCAGCCATTTGCAGGATACAACTATGGAGCAAAGAAATTTGACAGATTGAAAAATTCTATTAAACTCTGCATGACTTGGTCAACAGTATTTTGTGTAATTGCAGGTATTATCCTTATTGTGTTTGCAAATCCAATTGTGTCTCTTTTTGGTACAGATGCAGAGATGATTGCTTTGGCGGAAACAGCCCTTAGGCTCAATGCAGTACTATTTATTACATTTGGTTTTCAAATGGTATATGCGTCACTATATCTTGCTATTGGCAAAAGTTTAGTGGGAAGTGTGCTGAGTTTAAGCAGACAAGGTATTTTCTTTTTCCCTCTGGTTATCATGTTGCCACATTTGTTTGGCTTGACTGGCGTGATATGGGTACAGCCAATGGCAGACTTTTTAACAACAATCCTTACTATAATTTTTGCAGTCAAAATTAATCGTAGTTTATCTATGGAAATAGCAAAGGAGGGGGAATGAATTGGAGCTAGGAAAATCTAAAGAAGATTATTTAAAGGCAATTTTAATTTTGCAAAAGAAAATAGGTAATGTCCATTCAGTGAATGTTGCTGAATATATGAGTGTTTCTAAGGCAAGTGTTTCTGTGGCAGTAAAGCAACTCCGTAATAAAGGTTATTTGGTGGTGGATGAATCTGGAAATCTGTGCTTTAGCCAAAAGGGACAAAAATTGGCATCACAGGTATATGAGAGATATGATTTTCTGACTAAATTATTTTGTCAATTTGGTGTTCCTGTTGAAATTGCCAGAAAAGATGCTTGCTTACTGGAACACGACATAAGTAATGAAAGTTTTGAAAGATTGAAATGTGTATTTGCCTAGCAAATTAAAATGATAACTCCGAGCGGCGATGTCGCTCGGAATACCAAACATCATAAAGGAACGATTATGTGGGGTTCTTTTTTAAAAGTGCCCTACCTGTTGCTAGCAAAACAGACCGTTGATATGTATCGCATTGATTAAATATCTGTATCATTTCTTGATAGTCAGGATCAGTCTGGTCATTATTGGGTGTGATATAGGAATCGGCTGACATATTCAATGCTCGCATAATTTTACAGAAAAGCGGAATACTTGGATTCCCCTTACCATTTTCAAGGTTTTTATAATATTGCGGATGGCAGTCGATCATTTCAGCAACTTCCTCTTGCGTGAGCTGGAGCCTGTTGCGGTGTTCCTTCATAAGTTCGCCTAAAGTTTTGGCTGTGCTCGCCATAGTTATTCACCTCCGAGATTTCTTCGTAAGTAGTGTATAACGATACCTTGAAAAAGTGAAAAGTGTAAGAAAGTAAATATAAGTAGTGTATTAAGCTACACAAGAACTCAGAGTTTCTTACGGATTAAAAAAAACATAATCCGTAGGAGACCTTTTTGAGTGCTTTCTATTTCCAAGCGGATTATGCGGAGAATTACCATGCGCAAAGTCCGGTATAGGGGAAGTATATATTTGTCAAAAAAATCTATATCTGTGTAATTCTCAAAAACACCCTTGCAAGTAGTCTTAGAGATTACTTGTTCGTAACTGTATATCTTATAGATAAAGAACGTCCAATAGGCATTAAGCCTGTCCGGGCGTTTTTTATATACAAAAAATTTTTTAAAAATTTTTTACTCCCACCCGAACATCAGCCTACCGCCATTTGGCAGATACAACGGAAAGGGAAAAGGCGTATGCCTTTGTCACGTCACAACGGGGGAGGAGGTGAACTCGTATGAAGAAACCTTCTTGCCATGATGAAATGACAATCAGGCATCGCTTTGACCGCCTGTGCCAGATGTCGCTCAAAGGCGAAGCAATTAACTATTACCGGCACATGGATTACCGCAGGGAACATGAAGCCATGTTTTCTGAACTGTCTGAAAAGGAGCTGAACCAGTTGTTTGTTATGGACGAGTACGGAGTGGAGAACAGTCATTTTACAGTGCATGGATATGACATTGAAGTAAAGGACACCCTGATTGCGGAAGCATTGCAGGCACTTTCGGAACGGAAGCGTAATGTGATACTGCTTTCGTATTTTCTGGAAATGAGCGATGCGGATATAGCAAGGGAGATGAACCTTGTCCGCAGCACAGTCCATGAACACCGGACACGCTCGCTTGAGATTTTAAGGAAGATTATGGAGGAAAAAGCAGATGACAAAAAGATGTAAGAGCAGAGAAGAAAAGAATTTGCTGCCTTTCCATATCATAAAGGCAGCATCAGAAGGCGATGTATTGGCAATCAACAAAGTCCTGAAGCACTATGAGGGATACATAATTACCCTGTCCACCCGGAAGATGTATGACGAGAGTGGGCGGCTTCACTTTTGTGTTGATGAAACACTGCGCCGGAGGCTTGAAACAAAGCTGATTACAAAGATACTGGCGTTTGAAGCGGTATAAAGGGCGGTTAGCTGCCCTTTTCCATAGCTAATAGAGTTTAGAGCGTTGTACCTTGATAATTGAATACTGTATTGCATACAGGACGTGAGGATATGCAGAGCCACTAAGCAGATGCGCCATGACGTACCTGCCCTGTCTGAAACAGGGTGAAATGCGAGGAAATGTTGGAAAAGTGCATTGAAGCAAAGGTAAGGAGCGAGTGAGATCGGGCAAAATATGTAGCAGTTACATGGGGCGATGAAGCATATCTGTGATAATGATACTTCCGGGTTGCGGGGAAACCGCAATCCGGTCAATGAAATGACGGTGCAAGACCGATGTGGGCGGTGTAATGAGCTGCCACCTGTATTGCAGTTTTATCTGCTAATAAATGGGGAGAAGTGTATTCTATCTGTTTATTAGCAGATAAAGCTGTGCAATGATTGGAGGAATTTATGGTAAAAAAAGTAGACAGAAAGAAATTTGTCAGATATAAGGAAGGTGCAGAAATTTACAGCATGGGTTTGACAAAATTTCAGGAGCTTGCAAAGCAGGCAAACGCTATCTATAAGGTAGATAAATTAGTATTGGTAAATTGTGATATTTTCGAGCAGTATTTGGAGTCTTTTAGAGTAAGTGAGTGATTAAAGTAAAGAGAGTTTCGTGACAAATAATCGTTCTACAAAAAGTTCTTGACTTTTCGTAGAACGGGAATTATAATGGTATTAGTTATGAAGGAGGTGCATAGTAAATGCCGAGAACGGGACGTCCAAAGACCGACTCGCCTAAGCTGAGGTCGTTAAGCCTTCGGGTTGACGATGCCGAGTATGAGAAGCTGAAAGACTATGCTGCCAAACATGACATGACCATAACGCAAGTGCTACAAAAGGGTGTTGAAATACAATACTCAATGGAAGAAAGTAAGTAGCAGTACGAAATATCTCTTTCCTTTTGAAAGAAAGGAGCAGAGATGGCAAAAGCAAGAAAAGACCATAGGGGCAGAGCTTTACGGAAAGGAGAAATCCAGCGCAAGGATAAATCATATATGTATACCTATACTGATCCTTATGGGAAAAGGCGGTATATATATGCGAATGATTTGGTAGAGCTTAGGGAAAAAGAAAAGCGGCTGATGAAAGACCAGCTTGACGGTCTGGATGTATATGCGGCAGGAAACGCCGATTTGAATTTTGTTTTTGACAGGTATATCACAACCAAGACAGAGTTAAGGCGGACAACTTACACAAATTACACCTATATGTATGACCGATTTGTAAGGGATGAGTTCGGGAAACGGAAGATTGGGACGATAAAGTATTCAGATGTGTTGTATTTCTATTATCACCTGTTAAATGACAGGGGGATGCAGATTAACACCCTTGAAACAATCCATACTGTCCTCCACCCGACATTTCAGCTTGCAGTGCGGGATGACATCATCAGAAACAATCCGAGCGATGGTGTGATGGCTCAAATCAAGAAGAAGCCGGGGAAAAATCATGGTGTACGCCATGCCCTCACACTGGATCAGCAGAGAGCCTTTATGGACTACACAGCCAAAAGTCCGGTATATTGCCATTGGACACCATTCTTTACAGTATTATTAGGAACAGGGTGCAGGATTGGTGAAGCAATCGGCTTGAGGTGGGAGGATATAGATTTTTCAAAGAGGACAATCAGCATAAACCATAGCGTTACTTATTATCCCCGGCGAAATGATACTACAAAATGTGAGTTTGGAGTATCCCTCCCGAAAACAGAAGCGGGTATCCGCACGATTCCCATGATGGATGCAGTATATGAAGCGTTCCAAGAGGAATACAGCGAGCAGAAGGAAGAAGGGTTCAATACTACGGTGGTTGACGGAATGACAGGCTTTATTTTCAGCAACCGCTTTGGCAATCTTCATAATCCGCAAGCTGTAAACAGGGCAATCAAACGGATATATGAATCGTACAATGCAGAGGAAGTGTTAAATGCTAAAAAAGAAAAAAGGCAGCCGGTCATAATACCTCACTTCTCATGCCACCATTTAAGGCATACCTTTTGTACAAGGTTCTGCGAGAAGGAAACAAATGTGAAAGTGATACAGGCGATTATGGGACACGCCAATATTGAAACAACGATGGACATATATGCCGAAGTCACTGACATGAAGAAACAGGAAGCAATACAAAATTTATCACGCAATCTTGATGTATTTTAGGAAAGAGTCCGAAACGGATAAATGAGTACAGCAAATTGTGTGGTTTACAACAAATTTACATCAAATTTGAAGTTTTACTGGTAGAATAACACATCATAATGAAGTGTTGAATTGTGAGAAAAAAGCGGAGATAAGCGGTTATGAAGAATAATGAAGTAAGTCGTTTGCCTTTCCCGACGATGAAAACGCTTGGCGGAAAAGACCAGTAAAATCAAGGGTTTGCGGACTTAAAGACAGTATGGTACGACAAGAGTACGACAAAATAAACTCTCTTAACGGGTTAAAATAAATGATTTTAAATTAAACTCGTGTCAGTTCAAGTTAATATTTTGTACGATAAGGACATTTTTCTAAAAGAAAATTTTAGGGAAGTGTCCTTTTGTTATGGTCAAAAACAAAA